>NZ_JAVLAT010000002.1:382500-605000 GCF_032190615.1 Brucella pseudogrignonensis | reverse complement strand
CGCGCAGCGGGATAGTTTGCAGGGCGCACTGGCATTGGCCCTGCAAGGCAACTCGGTTTGAAACAAAATACTCTTTGTGTCACCGCATGCGACGCGAAGGTAACTTGTCCCGCCCCGCTTTCCTGCCTAATTCTTTTAAAAGAGAGAAACAGAGTTTAGATCGTCCGCCGGATATGACAACAGGGATGCAATGCTAACGAAAAAAGGCAAATACGGCCTGAAAGCTATGGTGCATCTCGCAGGTGTCTCCGATGGCCAGTTGGTTTCAGCAAGCGAGATTGCTGAGCGTCATCATATTCCGCGCAAATTTCTCGATAATATATTCACCGAACTGCGCAATGCGGGCTTTGTCCTTAGTCGTAAAGGCAAAGGCGGGGGGTTTTGTCTGGCGCGTCCAGCCAATGAAATTCACATTGGCAATATTATCCGTGCGTTGGACGGTGCGCTTGCGCCGATCGCCTGTGCCAGCAAGACCGATTATCAACCATGTGACGACTGCGATGAGACGGAATGCGAAGTTCGCCACATGATGCTGGATGTGCGTGAAGCTATCGCCAATGTGCTCGATCATCGTACACTTGCCGACAGCAGGGCCTCGGAACTTGCCATACTTTCGGCTGAGTAAGATTTAAGCTGCAGCAGACCAACTCGGAAACGGATCGTTGAGTCGTCGCCAGCTTTCCGGCTTAAACACCTCTTCCGTCACCAGACAACTATCAAGCTTGGCAATGATCGACGCTTTATCCATGGGATCGACGCCGATAAAGACAATCTCCTGCCGACGATCACCCCATTCAGCGTCGAGATAGTCCTGCATCGCACGATGCCATTCGGGTTCCTGAGGCCAATAGCTGCGCGGAATTGCCGACCACCAGCGCCCGCGCTTGTTTGTTCGAACCAATGCACCGGCCTGGCTCAGTTCACCCACATAATCAGGACGCGTTGCCAGCCAGAAAAAGCCCTTGGTGCGGACAACACCCGGCCAACTTTTGTCGATGAAAGCTTGGAAACGTGCCGGATCAAACGGTCGCCGCGCCCGATAGACGAATGAGCGAACACCATATTCTTCTGTTTCGGGAATATGGTCATTGAAGCCGTATAGTTCTTTATACCAAAGTGGATGCTCATGTGCGCGATTGAAATCAAAGCGCTTCGTATTGAGAATAGCATCCAGCGGAATCTGGCCGAAATCGACTTCTTCAATCCGGGCATCAGGATTAAGCGAACGGATCACTTTACGCGCTAGGTCGAGTTCTTCTGTGGACGCAGTCGAAACCTTGTTAAGTATCACGACATCCGCAAATTCGATCTGCTCGACCAGCAGATCGACCAGCGTGCGCTCATCTTCGTCACCAAGCGACTCGCCGCGATCCCGCAGAAAATCGCTGGAGGAATAGTCTTTGAGCAAATTGGCGGCGTCAACGACCGTGACCATCGTATCAAGACGCGCGAGATCAGACAGGCTTTCGCCCTTCTCATCGCGAAATTCGAATGTGGCGGCAACGGGTAAAGGCTCGGATATGCCAGTCGATTCGATCAGCAGGTAATCGAACCGATCTTGTGCAGCAAGTTGCGCCACTTCTTTGAGAAGATCATCTCGCAAGGTGCAGCAAATGCAGCCATTGGTCATTTCAACAAGCTGTTCTTCAGTGCGTGACAGGTCGGCCCCACCTTCGCGGACCAATGCTGCATCAATATTGATTTCGCTCATATCATTGACGATCACTGCAACACGGCGATTCTCACGATTATTGAGAACATGATTAAGAAGTGTCGTCTTACCGGCACCGAGAAAGCCGGATAAAACAGTGACGGGAAGCCTTTTCATGACAAATCCTTCGCTGGCGTTTGTAAGATCAGCTGCGCTTGCAGCATTGCTAGCTAATTTAATGTTATATCATTACATCAGTTTAGCTGAAAAGAGGCAGCAAAGCCACCTTTAAGCATGATATTCAGCAATCGAACCAAACTCGATGCGCCCCATGGAATGAACGCAAAATAAGTTCCTTATTGGTTTAATCAGCTTTCACTGATCAGTTATGCCGGACCATCATTTAAGACGGTCCGGCACAACAACTGGCCACTTCCGGGTGGGGTCCCGGAATGAAGGTGTGACCAGTGCTATTTCGACAAACAATTTTTCAGTGAGTCAGCCAGATTACGAATAAGCTGCGGATAAAGGTCCGGGCCGTCTTTCAATTCCGCACCAAGCGGATCTAGAACGCCCGTCTTTGCGTCTGTTCCATCAATAACGGTATTGACCAGCTTGGGTTCGAATTGCGGTTCAGAGAAAACACAGACAGCACCCAGCGATTTGATTTTCTCGTGAATGTCTTTGATGCGCGCCGCACCCGGTGCCTTTTCCGGGCTGACCGTGATTGATCCAGCTGCCTTAACGCCAAAACGATTCTCAAAATACTGGTATGCATCGTGGAAGACGATGAACGGCTTGTCTTTGACAGGCTGAAGTTCCGTTTCAATATCCTTATTCAACGCATCCAGCTTGTCGGCATAATCAGCAGCATTCTTTTCATATTGCGCTGCATGTTCCGGATCGCTCTCGCTCAAAACCTTGGCGATATTACCAACCAGCACCTTGCCATTCTGCGGATCTAGCCAGAAATGCAGATCAAACTCGCCATGGTGATGATCATGGCCCTTTTCAGCGGCCTCATCGGCGTGATCATGCTTATGATCGTGCCCGTCATCATGCTTGTGATCATGACTGTCATGGGAATGCGCTTCAGCACCATGGTCATGTCCGTGATCGTGTGCCTCAAACGGTCCACCTTCACGGAATTTTAGCTTCGTCAAACCATCTGTTTCACCAAGCGCGACCACTTTTGCGCCTTCGCCCAGTGTGTCGATTGGCTTATCGAGAAATGTTTCCATCGAAGGGCCTGCCCAGAAAATAACTTTTGCGCCCTCAATCGCCTTCGCATCAGAAGGCTTGAGACTATAAGAGTGCTCCGATCCCGCCCCCTGAACGATCAATGTCGGCTCGCCGACACCCTGCATCACTGCAGAGACCAGCGAATGCAGCGGCTTTATCGACACAACGACGCCTTCGCGCTCGGCGGCAAAAGCCGCTCCGCTCAGAACAGTCATAAAGGCAGATGCTAAAAGCAGGGATTTCAGGTGTTTCATGATAGCTTTCTCAAAATCTCTCTTGAACGTCCGTTGAAGCGCAACAACATATGTGAGTGATATGTTATTTTATTACATCGTTTGCGTTATGCTATAACGTCTGCAATAAGGAGACACAACCTCTTTTTGGAGAATTGTTCACAGTACGAAAGCGTCAGACGCAAATGATCGCGAATCGGCATATCGTTCACGCATCTTGAGACAAGAATTTCGGGAGCAGCTATTTATCGGCAGATAAACAGGCTCATACTCTCAAAAAGGCAGCGAAAGCTCATTTTATATGGCCCATAAGACCGCACTCCCCGCAGATGCCACGCGGGAGCCACTGATAGAATTAAAAGGTGCCGGCGTTCATCGTGACGGTCGCTGGCTGGTGCGCAATGTCGACCTGACGATTCATCGCGGAGAAATTGTCACGCTCATTGGTCCCAATGGTGCGGGGAAAAGTACGACGGCCAAAATGGCACTTCGTATTCTGAAGCCCGATGAAGGTGAAATCCACCATCTCAAAGGCTTGCGCATCGGATATGTGCCGCAGAAGATCAATATTGACCGGACTATGCCGCTGTCTGTTGAACGCCTTATGACGTTGACCGGACCACTTTCCAAAGCCGATATTCTCCACGCGCTTAATGCAGTCGGAATCGCGCATCTTCTCAAGGCTGAACTTGCAAACCTCTCTGGCGGCGAGTTTCAGCGCGCACTGATGGCGCGCGCCCTCGCCCGCAAACCAGATATTATGGTGCTCGATGAGCCCGTACAGGGCGTCGATTTTTCCGGTGAAGCTGCCCTTTATGAACTGATCGCGAAGCTGCGAGACGATACCGGCTGCGGCGTGTTGTTGATTTCGCATGATCTGCATTTGGTGATGGCTGCAACCGACCGCGTTATTTGTCTCAATGGCCATGTCTGTTGCAGCGGCACACCCCGCGACGTGACAACAAGCCCCGAATATGTGCGCTTGTTCGGAAGCCGTGCCGTTGGTCCATTGGCCGTTTATGAGCATCACCATGATCACACGCATCTGCCGGATGGCCGCGTTATGCATGCCGATGGCAGCGTGACAGATCATTGCCACTCTGATGACGGTCATCATCATGATGGTGAGCACCATCACCACCATGAGGGAGATAAGCCACATGCTTGACGATTTTTTCACTCGCGCCCTCATTGCCGGTATCGGCCTTGCACTGACCACAGGTCCGCTCGGCTGCTTTATAGTGTGGCGACGTATGGCCTATTTCGGCGATACGATGGCGCATTCGGCCCTGCTGGGGGTTGCTTTAGCGCTGATCCTCGACATCAACCTTATGATCGGCGTGTTTGCAGTCGCAGTTGCAATCTCGGCGATCCTGCTTCTGCTGCAAAAGCGGCATTCGCTTTCGGCAGATTCTCTTCTGGGCATTCTGTCCCACGCAACTCTGTCACTTGGGCTGGTCATCGTAGCCTTTATGACATGGGTGCGTGTTGACCTGCTATCGTTCTTGTTCGGCGATCTGTTGGCTGTCTCGCGACTGGATATTGCCTTTATTTATGGCGGCGGCATTCTGGTGCTCGCAGTACTGGCGTGGCTTTGGCGACCGCTGCTTGCTGCAACACTGAGCGAAGATATTGCGCGCGCTGAGGGCCTTAACCCGGCCTTATCTCGCATTATCTTTATGCTTTTGCTGGCAATCGTTATCGCAATTTCTATGAAGATTGTCGGAATCCTGCTGATTACATCGCTTCTGATTATTCCTGCTGCCACCGCACGGCGCTTCGCATCGACACCGGAGCAAATGGCCATTATGGCATCCGTCATCGGCGCGCTTGGCGTTATCGGCGGGCTTTATGGTTCGGTAGAATTTGATACGCCTTCCGGCCCATCAATTGTCGTTGCTGCACTAGCTATTTTCATTTTAAGCCTCTTACCACTACATAAGAGACAGGCTTCACCGAAACGGACCGCTGGACAATGAGCAATCATCACGATCACAACCATGCCCATACGCACGCAACGCATGACCTGACGCGCAATCAGTCGCTGGTTTTTGATGTGCTGTCCAAAGCGGATGGCCCGCTCAGCGCCTATACGATCCTTGATCAGCTACGCGATGATGGCTTTCGCGCACCGTTGCAGGTCTATCGTGCACTGGAAAAGCTACTGGATTACGGGATGATTCATCGTCTCGAAAGCCTCAACGCTTTCGTTGCCTGCGCGCATCCACAATGCCATGAGCATGGCTTGATTGCTTTCGCCATTTGCGAGCAATGTGGGCAGGTGACGGAGTTCTCCGATTCAGCGATCGAGAACCTTGTGAGCGCCTGGAGCGTGCAGAGCGGTTTCAAATCACGCAAAACGACGCTGGAATTGCGTGGTTTGTGTGAAAAATGCGGCACGCACTGAAGTTAGGTAACGCTTACTAAAGCGATCCCTGCTATATTTCTTCTTCAAGGGGAACAAGCAGGCAAAAACCTATGGTGCGCAACAAGCCGTCTCATGAGCGACGTAAGGAGGAGCGACAGCGCACGCGTTTGCGATCCGGGAAAATTATTGATCTTGATGGTCGTTTCATTATCGAATGCCAATTTTGCGATATTGCTCCGCACGGAGCGCGATTGCGGGTTATAGAGGTTCCAAATCTTCCTGAACGGTTTTGGCTCTTCGACGATCATTATGCACGGGCGATTCTGGCGCAGATAGTCTGGCGTCAAAAACGTGAAATTGGCGTTCGTTTGATAACCGATGCATTAATTCCAGAGCTTGATGAGGAACGCCTCAATCAGCTCGCAGGAAAATATTACTCACTATGAGCTGTGGCTTGTTTGCCGGAAGCTTGCTCCGGTGGTGCACTGCTGCCACGCATATTCATGGCGCGGATTTCTTCAGCGGAAATATAATTGAATTGTTCGACAAGCAGGTCCTTTATGACCGGTTCCGGAAAGCGTGCATTTAAGTCAGTGATAATTGATGCCCGAACATCCTCGAACTTCACCTTCTCGACGTCTTTCGTATCCGAATAGCTGCCATAGAATTTACGAAAAATCTCGTCACTGATGAAAAATTCGAGCGGAACCGTGATCTTTTTCCGGATATTCGAATCAATCGTATAAACCAGCTGCGTCACGACATAGCCCGCAACGCTACCATTGGAGATGATCGGAACGCTCATCACATCCGTTTTGACGTAATCGAGCCCGCCGAATCCTCCTGCCTCCGCTTTCACCTCACCAGATGAGCCATCATTCTGGCGAACGGCGAAAAACAGCGAGCCCAAAGCGACTGCACAGATCCAGAGACCGATTACGATTGTGCGGATCATCTTGCGTGACCGAGCCTCGCGCTCTGCATGCTGTAAGTGCCGTCGGCATCCTGCGTTTCAAGCGCGCCGCGAATAAGATCGGCCAGCTCGCCAACAGCGCGCAGATGCAACTGCAGCGCTTCGCAATTCTTCTCAAGCTTCTGCTTGAGGCTATCCAGCAATGGCTGCAATCCCTTCATCGTCGCTGGCTCTGCAAGGCTTGCAGCCTTTTTGATTGTCTTGTTGAACTCGTACAGGCCCCGGCTCTTGCGTGAATTAATCTCAGCGAGATCCGGATGTCCGCCTTCAAGCAGAAGCCGAGTTTCAGTATCAATGACCTCCTCAAGACGCTGAATTGCACGCACGACCGGCGATAGTACAGGCTGCTGTTCCAGTTCCTGAACCGGGTCTGCCTCCAGTGCTGCTTCCGCCACTTGCGGCAACAGGCTGATTTCGGAGCTTGTGTCAGTCATTTTCGGGTTCCTCAATTATACGTATAAGCAGGTCGCGATGTTATTCGCCGGTCAGGCCTTGGAAGGGTTTGCTGTCCTGACCGCTCGATTCTGCGCTTGGTGTTCAGCATCAGCTACGAGCGCGATCTCCACTTTCATTGTTTCCCAGTTGTTTCTGAATGAGCTGCCGTTCAAATCCGTGAACGATATCTTTTGAAACTGCGTCTGTGTTCATTCCCTGTCCCAGATCGTCGATCACGCCTCCTAAGGCCAAGGTTGACGCGTTTTCCGCGCGCACCTTTTGCGCTGCCTGCGCTTCAAGCATTCTAGCGATACCAACGCCGCCGGTATCAGCCATCTTGTTCGCCATCGCTTCGGCCATCATCGATTTCCAATATTCGCCTGCGATGCCCTTGCCGAAGGTAGCTGTCGTATCGCTGGTAAACATCGACTGAACGAAAGATTGCAGCATGAAAGCTTCAAACTTCCGATAAGCCGGATTGACCGTGTTCGCCCCTTGCGGATTGAACCGAACGCCTGAAGCCAGGCTTTCAGAAAAACTGACGAAGTTTGATCCCGTATCCGTATCAGCGCTCACCGGACCAGTGCTTGCCGATATAGATTTCAGACGCTCTGCCGCAAGGCGATAGGCCTGCGGATCAGCCGCACGCGCCACGTCCATAACCAGATCTGACGGCGGATTAATCGCCATACAACTTGCCTTTCTTCATCTCTTGATTGCACATTAATCTGTCAAACTTGACTGAAGCTTGCGGTACGAATCAGTTTCAATTTTAAGACAAAGCCTTGGTCAACGCGGCTGGTGCAAACTCACCAGATTTATTTCAATTAACTGATTTTATTTACTATTTTTCTATTTTTGTCGCGACTTATAGCCTTACGACGCGGTGGTTTTCCGACTAACAAACTCTTCAATCAGGCTTGCAAGCTCTCGTCTTTCGAAATCATTGCGAACAGTTTCCAGCCGATCTTCCAAAAGTTCTACCCGACGTTGTTCTTTCAAAAGCCCGCTGCGTTCTGATTCGAGCTGCTGCTCAATCTGTTCAGTTGCGAGCGCATTCGCCCCCAGCCGTTTGATGAGCAGAGATGGATCGACAGTAAAGGGATCGCCGTCATAACGGCGATCCTGCATGGCGATCAGCGCGTCACGTTCTTCATCCAGAACAGTCTTGCGGTTGCTGGTAACAGCCAGCGAGGCTTCCAGCCGTGCAGCGCCGAGCTTCTGCAAGGTGATGAGCTTTTTCAGATTACGGGCATTGGTTTGAGCCATGCAATCCTCAGAACAAATCGCGTAACTGCGTTGCAGCTTCGCCGGTAAAAAAACGCAGCAATTCGGGCAGGATGAAGTAGACAACCAGAAGACCGCCGCCCAGCACGAAGGGCATCGACACAAAGTAGACCGGGATCGTCGGCGTCAGCTTATTGATAAGACCGATGGCGAAATTGACCAGAATCGCAAACACAATAAAGGGTGCTGCGATGCGTAACGTCGCCAGAAATGCTGCAGAAAGTGCATCGCTGATGTCGATCATCGCAGCATCAGGCCTGAAATGCCCCTCAACAGGAATAGCCGTATAGGAGCTCAGCAGCGCTCGCAGAATTTCAAGATGCATATCCGTGACGAAAAACAAGAATAGCGCGCTGAAAGTAACAATGGTCGCAAGCGTTGCCTGTGGTTCTGCTTCTGTAATCGCGTCTGCCGGGGTGCCCGAATAGCCAACAGCCATCGCCATCATGTTGGCCATGAACTGCAATGCCCAGAAATAGATATGCGCCAGAATTCCGATCACCCCTCCGACGAACATTTCGCTGAGCATCAGACGAAACAGCGCCAGCGGATGGCTGCCATTTAAGCTCGGAACAATATTCTGGATCACCAAAGGCAAGACTGCGAAAGAACAGGCCAGCGCGATAAACAATCGGACCTGCAAGGGAATGCGTCCGCTTGAAATGCCGGGCATCAGCATCAGACATGCGCCAACGCGGCAGAATGCAAGCATGGCCGCGAAGACAAGTTCATTGATCGGCAGTTGCGTGATGGGCAACGGGTTCACTCCCCCGTCAGGAAATCGCGCCGAGCGATTTCACTTCGACACCACGCGCAATCTCCACATGCGACAGCACGGGAAGCGTTGCAAACAGCCGCTCGATAATCATGCGAATGTAAGGGCGCGCTTCCGGCGAAGAAACGAGGACAAAACGCTCGCCGCTATCGAAATGTTTGCGGATCGCTGTGGTTGCTTCTGTGCCGAACTGCTCAAGCTGGCGCGGGTCGATATCAAATTCGACGATTTCGCCCTTATTGTCGCGCTTGAGGCTCTGGTGGAACACGAGGTCCCAACGATTGCCAAGACGAAGCACGTTAAGAACACCATTGTCTGAAAGATCGCCGCATATCTGCTGCGCCATCCGCATCCGAACATGCTCGACGATCATCTCAGGCCGGCGGACCAGAGGCGCAATTTCGGCGATGGATTCAAGAATAAGATGCAGATTACGGATCGAGACTCGCTCCGCAAGCAGCAGTTTCAAGACTGCCTGCAGCCCCGAATAGGAAATATTGGCCGGGCAAATATCTTCCAGAAGCTTGCGATATTCCAGACCAAGGCGGTCCAGCAGAATACGCATATCCTTGTAGGAGAGAAGCTGCGCCAGATTGTTGCGCACGATTTCGCTGAGATGGGTGAGCAGAACCGACAAGTTGTCGACAGTCATATAGCCGTCGCGGCGAAGATCTGAAGCAAAAGTCTCCGGCACGGAATAAGCACGCATACCGAAAGCTGGTTCACGTACTTCTTCACCCGGAATAGATGGCAATGGACGCTCGCCCAGCACCACGAGAATTTCACCAACCCGCAATTCATGGCTCGCAACGGCGGTACCGTGAATTTTGATGCGATAGCTCTTTGGCGGCAGCGAAATATCGTCAGTAACTTTGATCTCTGGAATGACGAAACCATATTCCTGAGCAAACTTCTTGCGCATCTTGGCGACGCGATGCGCCAGCTCCTGCTGCGAAGCGATGAGACGTGCGGAAAGCTGCTTGCCCAGGCAAAGTTCGATCTGTGTGGTCTCAAGCGAAGCCTTGACCGAGTTGCGCTCCTGCTCTTCTGCGTCACGCTGCTTCGACTGTGCTTCTGCCTCTTCCGCCTCGCGCTGACGCGCCTGACGGCGTGGCACGGCAATACCGACAAATGCCATCGCACCACCAAGCAGGAAGAACGGGAAAGCCGGAAGGCCTGGCATGATACCGAGAACGAACAGAAGGAAGGCAGCAATCAGAAGCGCCTTGGGATAAGCACCGAGCTGACCAAAGATTGCCTGATCAGCGGAACCGCGCGTCCCGCCTTTGGACACAAGAAGACCCGCTGCGAGCGAAACGATCAACGCAGGAATCTGCGTAACCAGACCGTCACCAACCGAGAGCTTGGTGAAGACGTCAGCAGCTTCCGAAATATCCATACCATGGCGGGTAACGCCAATGATGATCCCGCCGAAAATATTGACGGCGGTAATGATCAAACCAGCAATCGCATCACCGCGCACGAACTTGGACGCGCCGTCCATCGAACCGAAGAACGAGCTTTCCTCTTCCAGTTCACGACGGCGATGCTGTGCTTGCTTTTCGTCGATCAGACCCGACGAAAGATCAGCGTCAATCGCCATCTGCTTGCCGGGGATAGCATCGAGCGTGAAGCGGGCACCCACTTCCGCAATACGCGTCGCACCCTTGGTGATGACGAGAAAGTTGACGATGATGAGGATCGCGAAAACCACAAGACCGATGACAAAATCACCGCCCATCACAAACTGCGAAAAGCCATGAATAACATGGCCTGCAGCTAAATATCCTTCGTCACCATGAGTCAAAATCACACGCGTCGTCGCAATATTGAGCGATAGACGCATCATGGTCGCAATCAGCAGCACTGTCGGGAAGACCGAGAAATCAAGCGGACGTTGAATCCAGAGCGAAACCATGAGGATAAGGACGGAGAACGCAATCGAGAAAGCGAGGCCGATATCCAGAACAACCGCTGGAACAGGCAGGAAAAGCACTGTCAGAATAATGACGATACCGGCAGCAAGACCCATGTCGCTACCGGTCAGAATTCCGCGTTTTGTCAATGGCTTAGCTGCTGCCTGCTGCACGTCCGTCTCCTGTTGTCAGACGCAACATATACGACGAAGCTTGCGCGAGGGCTGCGTTAGAGCAAAAGTCTTATCGGAGTGAACCGAAGATCGATAAGATTATGCGTCAAATTAAAAGGCTTACGGCGCCGATCTGATCCAATCAGATCGAAACGCGCTCTAGAAACCCTTTTCGATGCGCGAATAGGCAAGCAGCGTGAAAGAGTTGATCTGCGCACCAACAAATGGCGCGGTGAAGGCAAGCACCACGAAAATAACGATGATCTTCGGCACGAAAGTCAGCGTCATTTCCTGAATCTGGGTCAAAGCCTGAAAAAGCGCAATGCCGATACCTGCAAGCATCGCCGCAAGCACGGCTGGTCCGCTTGCCATAAGCACGGTCCAGATCGCCGAATTGACGATATCGAGCGCATCAGCTTCGTTCACAGGTAAGGTCCTCAGCGCACAGCGCTTTTGCACAGTTTCGGTTCAGTTAAACTATCGAAACTGCGTCTCAATCCATATTTTAGCACATGCCATTGTCTCCAAACCCGCACCCGGCTTTGGAGACATCGTTTAACTGATCTTGACGCCCTGACCGATCAGCATCGTCTTGCCGTCTTCGAGTTCAGCAAGCATCCCCGACGACTGAATCGTGACAGACTTGACCACACCCGTAACTGTACCGTCAGCACTGGTCAGCGTGCGGCCAATCCAGCCTTCAGCCTGCGAAAGCGAGGAATTGGCGATCAGTGTTTCGAGCTTGCTGTTCATCTGCACCGCCTGTTCGACATTGGAGAATGTCGCAAGCTGCGAGACATATTGCGTCGCATCCATCGGCTGTGTGGGGTCCTGATTCTGCATCTGAGTGACGAGAAGTTTCAGAAAGGAATTGTAATCCACACTCGCCTTTGCGGCAGCAGAACTGCTGCTTGATGACGAATTTGCCGTGTTGTTGGTCGTATTGTTGGTGCCGACTGTCGATGTTGTCGTCATAGACTTGCCCCTTAGAGCGCTGTTTGTCCCAAAAGACGCTCTAGAGCATTTCCTGTTGAAACTGAATCATAGGAAATACTCTATCTGTTTGTTTTTACGCGGATCTGGTTCCAAAAACCGACTTAGATTCTTGGGCCGTTGCCATAGGCTTTTCTGTTTGTATGGCAGGCACCGACAGGTCTTTTTCACCCATCAGCTCTGCCTCACGCTTATATTGCGTGCGAATTGTTTTCAGTGCATCGAAGACGCGCCCGTTATGCACCAGCTCATCAACGAGCTTGAGCGCATTGAGGATTTCCGCATCCTTGAACGTCGCAAACATGCCCTTCAGCATCTGTGCAAACGTGTTGCGCGCCTGTTCCCTCAGAGCCGGCTCAATCAGGATCATCTGCGCCGCAAAATAGAGCTGGCGCAGCGGGGATGTCGTCTCTTCCGGCTGCAAAACATGGTTTTCCAGAAGGAATGTCGCGTCGTTCAAAAGCTCCAGCGAAACCTTGCGGTCAGCTTTCAAAACCGCGCCGTTGATATAAATCTTTTCGCCTGCGCGCAGCGAAAGACGGATCGCTGATTTGCCGTTCGTCGTCATGTCACAGACCGTCACGGATAGATTGAGTAATCTCGATCAGCGTGTCGTAATCGGTGCTTTCACCCTGCCGAATTTGCTCGATCTCTTTGAGAATGAAGATTCCAACCGAAATGATTGCGGCTTTCAGTTCTTTTGGAAGCACATTCTCTTCCGAACCAAGATCTTCAATGATTGTCGTCCACAGCTTGGTTGTGAAATAGGAAGCGTCAATGCCTTCGCGCGATCCGGCACCATGGGCTTTCGCGGCGGCGAGCATTTCAATCGAGCGATCAAAGAGCATCCGCTCGCGTTCCTTGGCGCTCGCCATATCATCATTCATGACGTCTTCATAGCGCAGCTGATACATGTAGTCTCCGTTTTCCGGCACCATCAATACGAACCGCATCATGCTGCCCGATTTGTGATGTTCTTCTTCGAGCGCGAACAGCACCCAAATGGTCTTACTTCAGATAATTAAGCAAACTCATATTCTGCAATTGGACCGTTAGTGCATATGACGTCTCAATCTGCGACATCAGTGCGTTGACGCGTGTTGCAGCCTCATAAGGATCGACCGATTCAAGATCCAGAACCGATTCATTGAGGATCTTCTGCTGTGCGCCAATCCGGATTGTCGCGGCATTGGTGCGCTGCTGAGCCAGACCCAGCGTTGTCTGTTCAGACGTCGTCTCGGTAATTGCCTGAGTTGTGGTCTGCATTGCCTGACTTGTCAGCGCCTGAAACGCTGAATTACTCAGACCAATCGTTGCGAACTCGGACACCATCACTGCAGACATGATGGTCTTGCGGAAACCATCAGCATTTGCCGAAATGGAGGTCGAAGCCGTTTCAGTCGGCGAAATACGGCTCTTGATCACCGTATCGGAAGCATTCGACCAATTGGCATCCCAGTTGGCATCATTGAACTGCTCGGCGAAATCACCTTCGAGGAAGGACTTCATCTGGTCGCCAGTGATATTGGCAACCTGCGGATCATTCATGGGAAAACCGAAATGATCTTCAAATGCCTGGCGAACCGCATTCTGTGCCTGGCTGCCTTCCGTGTAGTCAGCAATCGGCTTCACATCCGTATTCACGCCTGAGAAGATATATTCGCCGTTATAACTGGTGTTGAGCAGGCCCGTGACTGAATCCAACAACGACTTTGCCGTCTTCGCAGCAGTCTGCGCACTTTCAATAGTGCTGTTTGCGCCCGTCAGATCACCCAGAAAATCCTGCGTTTTTTCGATAATAGTTGTCGTTGCGCTCTGCGTTGTCGTCATGCGCTGCTGCACCAGCTTGTTCATGTCGGTCAGAACGGTAAGGCGATCATATTCCTTGCGCAGCGATATGGTCTGTCCAGACTTGGAACCAAGCGACAAACCAACATCGAAAACCGTACCTGTGGTGGACTCCTGCTGCGCCTTTGCAAGCTCGGCCTTCGTCTTTGCGACGAGAACCTTGAGGGCTGAAGCTGCACCATATGTAGAAATAGATTGCGCTTTCATAAGCCTCACACCGCTCTGAGAAGTTCGTCAAGCATGGCGTTGACCGTCGTCAGTACCCGGCTTGATGCCTGATAGGAATGTTCCAGATCGAGAAGCAGTGCCATCTCGGTGTTGATATCGACACCGTTGGCATTGGACAGAGCCTGATCCGCCTGCGTTGCTAAAGTCTGATTGTAATAGAAATTGGCATTCGCAGTCTTGCGCTTGCCTTCAAGCCAGCTGATGGACGATGCACCGTAATCAATCAGGCTCGCATTTGAGCTGAGACCTGCTGAAGAAGCGAAAGTCAGCGGCTCGGAGAACGCCTCATTCAACGCGCGCAGACGATCGCTAAAGCCGCTGGCGCCGGTTGAATTATAGTTGTAATTCGCGCCGTTTGCACCGCCGTCACGCAGCAGCAGCGAGCTGCCGCCTTCGGTTGCAACAAACGCAGATGACACATTGATGGTGCCTGCGAGGCCAGCTGCCACACCCGCACCTGGAACGGTAGGCGAACCTGACCAGCCGAAAAGGCCTGTTAGTTTTGGACCTGCACCAGTCTGGTCGGCTTCTGCAAACATCGACACCAGGCCGCGAGCAATCTCGTCGAGCTGCATCTGATATTGCGGCGCAAGCTGATCGCGCAGCTGCAGAAGTCCGCTCAGACGGCCTGTGCCATAAGGTTGATCGAATGTATCATGCGTAAGCGGGACACCATCGACGAGAACCGCATTGCCAGCAACACCAGCCGCCAGACCGCCGGAAGATTCGAAGCTGATCTTGCGCGCTGTGGTTTCAAACAGCGTCACACCATTTTCCGCAAAAATGACCATGTCATTATCGCCGCGAACCATGGTTGTGATTCCCAGTTCGCCGGAAAGCTGCTTCAGCAGTGAATCGCGCTGATCAAGAAAATCAGACACATCGTTGCCAGCGCGTGTGCCGCTGACGATCTGCTGGTTGACCTTCTCGAACTTCGACAACACGTCGTCGATATTGGCAACGGAGTCCGCGATTTCATTATCTGCATCGGTACGCAGAGACTGGATCTGCTTCGAGCCTGCGTTCAATGCATTGGCCAGCGACTGCGCCGTCGAAACAACGCTATCACCAAGGGCCGAATTGGATGGTGAGGCGGCAAAAATCTCGAGCGAATCTCGAAGATCGCCGACCAACGCCGAAGGCGAACCTGAGAAATTATCTGCCGAATAAAGCGATGAAAGGCGGTCAAGTCCGCCTGCAAGAATAGACGACGACGATGCCGTGCTGCTCGACTGGATAAAGCGGTTGAATAAGGCTTCGTCAGCGGATCGGCTTATATTGACATAAAGCGAACCATACGACCCCGCAGCGAGCGACGCAGTACGGCGCGAGTAATCAGGATCATTGACCCCCGCAATATTGCGAGAGACGACTGACGTCTGCTTGGACGTTGCCGCAAGCGAACTTTTGGCCGTCAGAAGAGCAGAACTAAGCGACATCTTATCCCCATCCTACGTCGAACCGTTTTTGTTGCGAAAACAGTCCAGTTTTAAAACTGCAATTCCGGGGAGAATGACCACCTCACCGAAACCGCTTCAATTTATCTTTTCAGGTTAACCAGCACGTCCATCAATTCGGAGCCGGTCTGGAAGACCTTGGAATTTGCGGTGTAGCTGCGCTGCGCTTCGATCATGTCGGTCAGTTCTTGCGCAATGTCGGCGTTGGATTCTTCCAGCGCGCCGGAAGAAATTTTGCCCATGCCGCCGCCTTCAGGGAAGCCAAGCTGGATATTGCCGGATTCCGCACTCGGCGAGAATACGTTGCCGCTGATTACCGACATACGATCCGGACTTGCTACCGTTCCCAGCGGAATACGATAGAGTAACTTCTGCGCGCCATTTTCATAGAGCGCGACAACCGACCCGTCTTTGCCGATGTCCACGCCCTTGATGGACGAAGGAGCCTGACCGTTGATAACGGCTTCACTGATCGTATAATCTTTTGCGAGCTGCTTGGACGAACCGAGATTAAGATCCAACGCCTGGCCATTATAGGCTGTAAGATCGACAGCAACATCACCGCCAGAAAGCAGCTTACCGTTTGCACCATCAAAATTCAGCGTTGTTGCGCCGACTTCAACACCGTCTGCGGCGTTCTTAATCGAAACATCCCAGGTGTTGTCAGCCGTCTTGGTAAAATAGACGTCCAGTGTAATCTTGCCGCCGAGATTGTCGTAAGCGATCAGCGATGTCTTGTGATTAAATTCGCCCGCATCTGCAACCGAATCCGTTGAAGGTAGGTTGACCGTGAAATTGCCTGAAGTGCTTGGTGTAGCCACAAGATCAGATTGCTTGACGTTCACACGTTCCAAACCATCAAAGCTATTGGCTACTGTATTGACATTCCCATTAGCATCCGCTGGATAGCCCATCAGGTAATAACCCGACGTATTGACGAGATTGCCGAACTGGTCCGGCACAAACGAACCTGCGCGCGTGAGATAAGGTGTACCATCAGCATTGCTGACGACGAAATAGCCATTGCCGTCGATTGCAAGGTCGGTCGCGGAGGCTGTTGAGCGAATGCCGCCCTGATCCGAAATGCCGTAGCGGATATTGGTCGCGACACTACCGGAGTTATACTGGGCTGCGGTGTTGGGCAAGACGAGCGATGAGAACTGCGCATCGGCGCGCTTATAGCCGACCGTGCTTGCATTCGCGATGTTATCTGCGACTGCCGACAAGCGGTTAGCCTGCGCGTTCATACCTGAAACGCCGGTCCGCATCATACCGTAGAGGCTCATTGGCAACTCCTGAGAATTTGAGAATTCGCAGATAAGCTATCGGGCCATGCTTGCGTGAAACTGTAGCCTGAAGAATTTTTACGCTTTTACTGAAGACACAATCAGTTTCAGTGGCTGCTCGGGCAAGACTACCTTAAAAAACCGCAAATTACTGGATTTGAGCTTTTGAAAGCTCGATAGAAAGGACACGAATCTCAATCGATGTTGATTGAGTATCCAAGAAAACGTTTTGAATCAACAGGATCAAAACCAAGCTTTTCACGCAGTTTTTTGCGGAGCTTGCTAATATGACTTTCGATCACATTTTCTTCGACTTCACTGTCAAAAATGCCATAAATCGCGCTGAAAATCTGCGCCTTATTCAGGCGACGACCACGGTTTGCAATTAGATATTCAAGGATCCGGCGCTCGCGACGCGGCAGAGGGAAATCCACACCATTTATCTGTGGATCACGGCCATCGGAGAAAACGCGGATCGGTCCAAGCTCGGTTCCATCATCGCCTGATGCTGCCGAGGCACCTGTGCGGCGGCGAATTGCGTTGATGCGAGCGAGGATTTCGCGGACGTGAACTGGCTTACGAACGACATCATCAACCCCAGATTGAAAAAGTTCCAGAGTGTGTTCCAGTGAAGGACGATCGTTTACGGCAATAACAGGCGCCTTGCAGCGTTCACGAATACGCGCGGGCAGACCGTTCTGAGCCTCGCACTCGCCAATCAGGAAGGCTTCTACAGCCATAATATCCTGATGGGGGACGCTTTCGACCCATTCATTGAAATCGGATGGTGTGAACCCGGTTGTCGTGATGCCTTCTCGGCTGAACCAAGAGGAGTAGCCCTCAGTCACAATATTCCGCTCATCTACGACTACGATCATCGGCCCGCCTTCCGAATCAATATGTTAACCCCAATAAGGCAGAAGTAACTGGCAGGGGGAGTCAGCGGCAACCACACAAAATTGCCCGCAATAAATTGGGAGGCATTTAGCAATATCTAATTTAAGAGGAATCGCCATGATTGTATCGGCCTGGCACTCTTGATCTGAAAATATTAACAATTCGTTAACGTGCTCACGAAATTTAACGATTCTTTACAAGGACTTAAAAATCTGCCCTCCAAAATATACTATCTAGCTACATGCAATTACAGGCTGAATATCTACAAGCTGCGTGTATACGACATTGCTCTACAACCCGCAATTTTGTGGGATTTCCGATTAACCAGCGCAGAAGTTTTTTGCCTGAGGCGTCCAATTTCCGAAGCCAGTTGCGATCATATTTGTCATCACCCGACACACATATCGCTTCTGTGCAGGATCGTTATTTGGACCTGCGTGATAACGCGCGACTGCCATTGTCCAGTTGCCTTCGCGCTCACGCAGACGCTTTAGGAAGCGCGCAGCATAATCAACATTGAGGCTTGGTTGCAGCATCGCGCCGACAGACGGAAATTCGCTGGAATGATAATAGTGATTGATCTGCATGCAGCCCAGATCAATCAGTTTTGCACCTTCGGCGTGTACTTGGGTGAAACGTCTTAAAGCGGCCGCTTGAGATGGGAAAAACTCTGCCTTTCCTTCAATGTTCATCGCATAGGGCTGGAGCGAGTTTTTGCGCCCGGTTTCGGTCAGACCAACAGCATAAAGAATACCGAGTGGCACATCATAGCGGGCGGACGCTCGATGCATTTCCCGTTCGCAAATATTCTCTGCTTTAGCGCCTGCTAAACTAAACGACGAGGCCGCGATTCCGGCCCCCAGAAAGAGCAGAAATTTCGCGCTCATTGGCTTCAGACGATGAGCGAGTCCGTGCATTATTGCTGTCTGCCTGGCCAGATTCGCCATTCTGCCTGCCCTCACCACCCATAAATTGCGCCTGCGCATTTCCCCGACCATCCGAGCCATTTTGCATGTCAAAAGTCTGCTGGCCTTGCTGTAGAGAGCTGGCCTGCTGTTGCCCCGCACTATGGCTTGCGGAGCTGTGCTGAACTGCACTGACTGCTCCGCGTTCAGTCACCGTGACCGAAATTTTCGTGTCGTCCGTAATGCCTGCAACTTTCAAAGCTTTTTCGATCATTGAGCGATCAGCAGCCAGCGCCTCGGCAGCATGGGCTTTGTCAGCCACCAGATGTACTTCCACGCTGTCGGCAATCAGACGAATACGAGCAGTCACTGCACCAAGCTCCACCGGATCAAGCCTGATCTGCAAGGTTTTCACAGCACCAAAGCTGCGTTCAGAGAGGACTTGGATATCCGCGATACGTGCAGCAGCAGTTGGAGCTGCTGGTGTAGGCGCTTTTGCATCGGCAACAGGTGCAGACTTTCCGATTTGCTGCTGCGGCTGAACATTTGGACGATCAGCTTCTGCGGCATTGCTGGATTGAAGTGTAAGCTCAGGCTTGGGTGATGCAGAAGATCCGTCTGTGGCGCTTTCAGTCTGCTGATCTTTCGTTACAGCAGGTGGAGTGTGGCTGGCCAAATTCTCAGGCTTTGCGGCACCCTTGGAATCTGCTGTTGCTTGCGTCTGCTTGTTTGCCTGAACGTTTTCCTTCTGATCCTTCTTTGGCTCTGCATCAGGCATAGGCAGGTCAGCGGCAACGGCAACGGCAGTCGTCAGTGCAGGATCTGCAGCTTCAGCCAGCGCCGATACATTCATCGACTGCTTGGTGGCATTATCACACGCAGCAAGCTGATCCTCATCTTTTGGGTTGTTGAACCCTGCAGCAAGTGCAAGCAGGCTCTGCGACACACCATAGACCGAAGATTGAGCAGGCGTATCGCGATCCGCTTTGTCGCTATCTTCCGACTGCGTCTCATCCTTCTGCTCGCCTTCAAGCGATAGCTTGTTTTGAGACTTTTCCAGCAATGCGCCAAACAATTTTGCCGGTTCAGACTGTTCCTGATTTTCGCCATTGGCTTTTGCCACAGCGCCCTGTTGGGCGCCTGTACTTTTGGCAAGTGAAGCCAGTCTTCCAGCCGTAGTGAGCAAAAGATCTACGCTCATTGAACAGTCTTTCCTAGCAAGGCATCAATTTCCGCAAGCTTGCGCCGCGCATCATCCATGGTCTTCTGCACATCATCTTCCGGCTTTGCAGGCTGGGATGGCTTCCAACCCGCAGCAGGCGAAGGGGTCGCTGGGGCCTTGGGCACGACGGGCGCCTCATCACCGTCAGCAATCGGCATTGTCGGAAAGTCAGTTTCGCTTCTGACAGGCTTTCTTGCGCCCTCAACGGGAGGCTGTTGCGTCACCACCGAGCCAACAGCTTCTGCCGCCTGCAGAAGTTGCCTGTCACGTTCCTGCAAGCGATCAGGCGAAATTTGAGACAATTCACGCAATGCATCTTTGGCGGAATCCGAAGCAACATCACTTGCCGCGGCATAAAGATTGGCTCTGCTTGGGTCAGCTTTCAGATGATCGGCAAGCTTTCTTGCCTCGGCCGACATGAAGCGCGCGCGCTCCGTCTGCCCATCCACCAGAGCGCCGCGCGCAATCTGCAGATAAAGCGAATATTGCATGACCGGATCAGCTGTACCGATCAGCTTGACCAGTTCGGCATTGCCGATGCGATCATTGAGTTTCAACGCTGCATCCACAAATTGCTTGATGAAATCACGCATATAGGGCGAGCGCGGGAAGCGCTGCAGGTAATTGCGCGATAGCATCCTGATCTTGTCTGCGTCACCGAGCTTGGCTGCAATCGGCATCGAACGACGAATAGCCGCTTCTTCAAAAAGCGTACCCGGACTATCGAGCCGCACCTGATCAAGTCGCAGAAGTGCCGTTGCAGGATCAAAAGCCGTCATCTGGCTGGCCGTTACCAGCACGATGGAAGAGCGCAGCTCGGCTGGCAGCTGTGATGAGAGCGGCACTGAGAACAGCTTTACCACCTCAATATTCTGACCCGATGCATAGGCAAGCGCGCCTTTGACGAGTTCTTGCGGAACTGTCTCGCCATCAAATCTAGCAAGCACCTTTCGCACAGCATCAGGATTGCCGCCGTTAAACAGATAGATGATTGCCGCATAGATATTCTCAGGCTTGTCCCAGAATTCCTTTGGAGCGCGCTCCATATCAGCGCTCACAAAAATCAGCAGCCTGTTGAGCATCACAACGGCTTCAGGCTTTCCGGAAACCAGCTGATCCTGCAACATGCGCAGTGAGCGGACGAGCTTATAAGGCTCAAGCACCGGCAAACTGCGTGGCTCTTCAGCTGCTTGCGTCTGCCCATAGGAAACCGCTCCTCCGCTTGCCAGCGGTAGGCTTGCAACAAGTGCCAGCAGGGAGCGCTTTACCAGTTTCTTCATGGGTTGGACTTGAGGAAGATGTCGATGCGACGATTTTCGGCTGCATTTGGATCGGCGGCGTTCTTTGGCTGGCGGTCGGCATAGCCTTCAACACGCAGCACACGTTTTTCATCCAGCCCGCCACGCACCAGCATGTAATAGGCCATCTGCGCACGAGCCGAAGACAAGCGCCAATTGTCATAGGTCGCACTCTTGAAAGGTCGGGCGTCAGTGTGACCGCTGATGACAACCTCCCCCGGCTGACGCGCGATAACCTGCGCAATGCGTTCAAGCATCTGCACAACACGCGCATCCGGCTTGGCGGAGCCAATCGTAAACATGCCAAAGTCGACTTTATCAGTCAGCTGAATCATGACGCCGCCATCGACCGGGACGACTGTCACATCCGGCATAGGCTCAGCCTTTGCCGCCTTGCTGCCATCGGTCGATGCGTCTCCGTCTGCTGCCTTCTTCAAATCAGAAATCAGCTTTTCCTGGTTCTCTGCTGGCTTTTCGGCTTCTTCGGGCTTTGCATCGGTTTTTGCTTCCGCTGTTTGCTGTGGCGGCGTTGCAGGGGCAGCTTCCGGCGGCGTCAGCTCTTCCGCAGCCTTGCTTGACCAATAGTCAGGGCTGAACGGATCGCGATAGGCATCGCCGCCGTCAGCGCCTGTCTGCGTGCCAGCCTGTGCGCTGCCGCCATCGCCCTTCGTGGATTGGTTCTGCAGAACGCCCGTTTCATGCGCAAGTTCGGATAAGACGGCATATGGCTCGCGGAACATGCGGATTTCTTCCTGCTCAATCGGCGGGGAAGCAGCGCTATCGTTGATAACCTTGGTGCTGTTTTCAATCTGCTTGTCGCTCTCAAAGCGAACTTTGCCGTTCTGTTCGTCAATATCCTGCACGCCTTTTGGGCTTGAATGACGATCCATCAGCTTAACGGGATTGAAGTAGCTGGCGACAGCCGCCTTGCTTTCTTCGTTGGCCGCATTGATGAGCCACATGACGAGGAAGAACGCCATCATCGCAGTCATGAAGTCAGCGTAAGCGATCTTCCAGACACCGCCATGATGACCGTCATGATCATCGTGCTTGCCACGGCGGACAATAATGATTTCGCGCTTGGTTTCCGGATCGATGCTCATCTGGCAGTAGCCCTTAGTTCTTCCAGAACCGGCGCGACGCGTGTTTCAAGCGCACGATCGCCAAAGGAAAATGAGAGTTCGCTGGACGCGTTCTCAGTAAAACGGCATCCAGACGGCAGAAGGTCGGCATGGTCCTTGAGCGACTCAAGCAGATGCGCTGGACCGAAGATTTCAGGTGCTTCGCCTTCCAGAGCCAGCTTGCTGATCCGCTGCGCGAAACCCGCAATCGCGTCCTGTTCGATTTTGGCTGCCAGCAACGGTGCGAGAATCTCGGCAATCTGCGCGGACATGGATTGTTCAAGCCCGCTCACAGCTTCCGTCAAGGCACCAGCCAGGAGATTGGCCTGCTCACGAGAGAAACTCGCACGCAGTGCTTCGATCTCCGCTTCATGCTCACGCAGCAGTCTGGCCTTCTCGGCCTCATAAAGCGCTTCTGCTTCCTTGTGACCGTCTTCGCGACCGGCCTCAAATGCAGCCCGCTTTTCCTCTTCAATGGCGATGATGCTTGCGACTTCCGCCCGCTCTGCAAATGGAGGCTTCTCCGAAGCCTCAGCCATTTGCGGATCGGTGTGCGGCAAGAGCTCCGACAAAGGCTGCGGCTGTGCAGGGGCCGCAATGATTTCAACCGCTTCGTCGGCGATACGATGCGTCGAGAAATCAGGAAGGTAGCGGCTGAGTGCGAGCGTGCTCATAATCAGGCAGCCTCAAGCTCCGGCATTACAGATCGCTGGTTTGATGCTGCTTCCTGCTTGATGGCGGTTTCGTGGATCCACTGCTTAAGAACTGCAGCAACGCGCTCTTCATCCATCTCGATCATCTGTTCGAGGCGCAACTTGGCAGGCATGCGCATACGCTGACGCAAATCGCTGAGGCTGGTCTTCATCTGATCGGCATAGGCTTCTGGTCCACCGATCACTGCCTTAGCACCCTCACCAGCGATGGCCTGCTGTGTATCACCAACAAAGTTTGGCACAGCGACATCACCCGGTTCACGCAGTGCAACTTCTGTTCCGGATGGCTTCGCGTTCTGATCGCGGAGCAAAGGACGAACACCGAACCAGATCAGGAGCGCAACAGCGGCAAGAATTGCCAGTGCATTGACGTAGGAACCGCTCTGACGCATCAGCTGCTCGGACCACGGCGTCGAAACCGGCTCCATATCTGCGCCTGCCGGGCTGAGAAAATTGACAGCCGTTACGTTGATCACATCACCACGATCTGCATTGAGACCGGCGGCAGTTGCAACGAGGTCGCGGATTTTCAGGATCTGCTGATCGACGAAATCGGCAGGCGGCGGCGTGGTGCCCGCCGTTTCAAGCAAACGCGCCTGATCGATGACGACCGCAATCGACAGACGCTTGACGGTGTAGCCATCGCTGACTGTGGACACCGTCTTGGTGTTCATTTCGTAATTGGTCAGTTCTTCGCGGCGATCAGTCTTTTCAGACGAGTTTTCGCCGTTGCGGTTCTGAATTTCTTCCTGCGGAATGTTCTGCTCAACGCCGGTGGCATTGTCGTTACGTGCGTTGCGGGAGTCTCCGCTTTCACGCACAACACGAACAGAACGTTCAACGCGCGATTCAGGATCGAATTGCGTTTCATTGGTCTGACGGCGGTCGGTATCAAGCGTTGCCTGAACACTGCTCTGGAAGTGACCAACACCGAGATATGGAGCAAGCGCCTTGCGGATGCTCTCATCCACATTGCCAGCCACCTGCTGTTCAAGTGATGCGGTCAAAAGAGCAGCACCATTCGCAGCTTCTCCCGCAGATGCGAGTAGACGACCATTGGTATCAAGAACCGTAACGGACGAAGCATCCAGCGATGGCACAGCGGCAGCAACCAGCTGGCGGATCGACTGCGCGGATTCAGCGGCAAAGCCGCCTTCAGCGCGGATCACAACCGAGGCAGATGGCTTCTGATCACCGCGACGGAACGAGCCTTTTTCGGCCATGACGATGTGAACGCGCGCAGCTTTTACGCCACGAATGGCCTGAATGGTACGCGCGATCTCGCCTTCAAGTGCGCGAACATGCGTGATTTCCTGCATGAACGACGTCAGGCCAAGCGAGCCCATATTGTCGAAAAGCTCGTAACCGGCGTTGTTGGACGTCGGCAGACCTTTTTCAGCCAGATACATACGCGCCTGTTCGGCCTTGCCGACAGGAACAAGGATCGATGAACCGTCGGACTTCACGTCGAAAGCAATGCCAGCTTCACCGAGTGCCAGACCCATACGATTCACGTCATCGCGCGAAAGGCCGACGTAAAGCGTCTCATAGGAGGGGCGGCTCAGATAGACGCTCGTATAAAGAATAGCGCCCATCAGTGCAGCTCCGACAAGTCCGAGCGCTATAAGTTTTCGCGCGCCAAGCTTGCCGAGCGTTCCCTTAAGCTGTTCGAGTAATTGCTGGAAATTCTGCTGCATCGATACCACCGCCATCCTAATGCGAACAAAATAGATCGCGAAGCTTGCGCGAAAGTGTCGGCTTGAATGCGGAGGCGATTTTTTAGAAAAGAAGAAGGACGCGGAATAAATTCCACGCCCCTCAAAGTATCAACTGTATCAGCTAAGTGATTAGCCGCGGAACAGCGACAGGATCGACTGGCTCGACGAGTTAGCGATCGAGAGAGCCTGAACGCCCAGCTGCTGCTGAACCTGCAGAGCCGACAGACGAGCCGATTCCTTGTTCATGTCGGCATCAACGAGCGTACCAACGCCCTTTTCAACCGAGTCGCTGAGCTTGGAAATGAAGCTCTTCTGGGTGTCGATACGTGCCTTTGCAGCACCAAGTGAAGCTGCACCAGTGGTGAGCTTGTCCAGAGCGGTTTCAACCGATTCCAGAGCAGTCTTGATTGCAGCGTCGTCAAGCTTTGCAGTCGATGGATCGAAGAAAGCATCAGCGACCAGATCACCAGCGATACCGCCGGTGCCCGCAGCGTCAGCAAAAACCTGTACGTCAGCAGCAGCAACGTCAACGGTGTCGATCGTTACAGTGGTGCCGGTCCGGTTATACGATGCAACAACCTTAAGGTCCGAAGTTGCAGCTGCGTCGTTCACGAGCAGGTTGGAACCAGCGTAATTCGCGTTGCTGGCAGACGACTTGATCTGCGACTGGATTGCTTTGAGTTCGGTCGCGACCTTCTTCTGGTCTTCCTGGCTGGCGCCCTGAGCGCTAACCAGAAGCGACTTCATCTTGTCAACCTGGTCCTTGATGTCGTTGATTGCAGTGTATGCAGTGTCAACCTTGCCGGCGCCGAGGCCAAGAGCGTCCTGAACAGCCGAGTTGGCCTTGTTGTCGGACTTCATCGAGGTTGCGATCGACCAGTAAGATGCATTGTCAGCAGCTTCACCGATGCGCAGGCCGGTCGAAATACGGTTCTGCGTGGTTTCCAGCGACTTGTTGGTCGAGGAAAGGGTCTGAAGAGCGGTAAGAGCTGAAGAGTTGGTAAGAATGCTAGACATTGTATTGCCCCTTGGGAAAACAAACTGAGGGACAGGCCGGATTGAATATTACCGGCATAGGAGAGCGGCATCATGCCTGTCACCACGAACGCGTGGGACCTCCTATGGAAGCTAGCATTATAACCCAATTGTTAAGAATATATTAATAGGATGTGTTGGTTTTTACTCAACGGTATTTTCGGGGTGGTACCTAGTCAGAATGCTTGACACGCAATTGATGGGTTACACCCGATTTTACGCAAATGACCGTATCAGGCTTCCAACCAGAATATTCCAGCCATCGATCAGTACGAAGAAGAGTATCTTGAACGGCAGCGATATCACCGTCGGCGGCAACATCATCATACCCATAGACATGGTCAGTGTTGCGACCACGAGGTCGATCACCAGAAACGGCAGAACAATCAGGAAGCCGATCTCGAACCCACGCCGCAATTCCGAAATCATGAAGGCCGGAACCAGCACGCGGAAATCAACAATGCCGTCTTCACCCGTGCGGAATGCCGGATCTGCCAGATCTTCAAACAAGCGCAAATCTTTGTCGCGCACTTCGCGCATCATAAATTCGCGAAACGGATTCGAAATTTCACGAAATGCCACGTCCTGCGTGATCTCGTTGCGCATCAAAGGCTGCACGCCATTGTTCCAGGCACGATCAAACACTGGTGCCATGACATAGAAGGTCATGAACAACGCCAGCGAGATCATCACCATGCTTGCGGGAGCCGTCTGAAGCCCAAGCCCCGAACGCAAAAGCGAGAACGCAATGGCAAAACGCGTGAAGCTTGTGACCATGATCAGCAAGCCGGGCGCCACCGACAGAACTGTCAGAAGGCCAAACAGCTGAACGATCTGTCCACTGGCTGCACCACTTCCGGCTGGAAGAAGATTATCCAGCGACAAGGCTTGTGCATGGGCAGCAGAAATAAAGGCCAGCGTCAGCAAGCCACTCAGGGCGAAAATTTTCTTCATTCTACTACCAGCGTCGAAATGAAAACGCGATCAACCGCGCCTTCCGAACGCATCCGCGCCCGCTCTTCAAGATCGGCACGCAAATAGGCCAAACCAGCGGCCCCCTGCAACTGCATGAGATTGACGCTCCGCAGGAAGCTCATGAAATCATCGCCCACACTTGCTGCAACTGCAGGCGGAATTTCACGACCCGGCTTTGCAACAAGCGCCGCCTCAAGTCGGACCCATGTGGTCTGCGGAATGCCAAGATTGGTCACAATCGGCTGAAGGGGAATGATTGTACCAATGGAACGCGATTCAAAATCACCCTGTTTCGGCTTGTCTTCCTTCGTCGTAGATTTCACTGCGACTTGCTGGTCTGCGGAGATAATGCCACCCAGATACCATCCGCCACCGCCCGCGATTGCGGTCAAAACTGCAACAGCGCCTAAGAGGCCCGCGATAGAGCCTTTTACCTTGCCGTCCTTATTGATTGCCGTAACGCTCATGCCTGCTCAACTTCAGAACGGAGAAATCTGATCGAGAATCTGCTGGCCATAAGGTGGCTGCTGAATTTCGCTCAAGCGACCGCGTCCACCGTAAGAAATACGCGCCTCAGCAATCTTGTCGTAGGAAATGGTATTGTAACCGGAAATATCACGCGGCCGCACAACACCGACAACGTTGAGCACACGCAACTCATTGTTCACGCGCACTTCCTGCGAACCTTTAATGATGAGATTGCCGTTTGGTAGCGTGTCCGTCACGATAGCAGCAATCTGCAGACGAATGTCTTCGCTTCGTTCGATTGTACCTTTGCCCTTAGAAGCACTATTAGAACGGGTGTTGACCGAAGCGTCCATTGAACCACCGCCAAAAGAACCAGACAGGCTGCTGGTGTCAAACGAAGCGCCGCCGCCATAAAGACCCTTTGAAACGCGTTCGCGGTCAGTTTTATTATCCATGTTTGCGCGATCATTGATCGAGATAATAACAGTCAAAACATCGCCCGGCTCCTGCGCACGAGGGTCCTTGAAGAAGTTCGTCGAGCGTTGGTTCCAAAGCGAATAAGAGGCTTTGCTGGGGCGGACCGGATATCCGCTATATTGCGGATTGTTCTGCACACCTAGATTGGCCGCGACAGGGGAAAGGTCGGGTGCGCGACCGATTTCTTCTGGTTTGGTGGCGCAGCCTGCCAGAAGAACCAAAGTTGCTGCTGCAAAGAGCGCTTTGTTCATGCTTTTCGTCATTGCACAGAATTCCCGGTTTCCGCCTGCGCGCGCTGTTCCCTGGTGGGCGGCGGCGTTGCGGTCGTGCGCTGCGAGCCAACGATGACGCGCGCGAGCTTAGCTGCCTTTTCAGGCGGCATTTCATTGAGGATTATGCTGGAAACACGCGGATTGAGCTTGAGTATCAAAGCTGCGGCGGCTTCATCACCGATCAGCGACATCTGCGCTGCAGCCGCATCCGGCTTCATCTTGGAGATAATATCGACAAGAGAATCCTGTGCCTTGTTGACAAAAGCATCGCGACGCTTCAGCCACATCTCATATTCTTTGCGCTTGGCTTCCAGCGCGCGCATGCGTTCGTCGACATCAGCCTTGAGTTCAGCAAGTTGCTTAGCCTGCAAAGAATATCGCGCATCAGCGGCCTGATCGTCGATATTGCTGCAAAATTTGCGAATTTCATCAAGGTTGCCAACCGGCGCAGACGCAGACAATTGTTGTGCGGCAGTCGTTGAGGCCGGAACAGGTGGCATGGGCTGTTGCGCAAGAGCAGGTAAGCCCGCGCCAAAGAGCACTACAATGACCGAACCAAAGCGAATGATGTTACCAGCCAATCTCATTGCACCACCAACTCTGCGTGAAGAGCACCTGACGTTTTAATCGCTTGCAAGATTGCTATGATACCATTGGGTTTTACCCCCATCTGGTTGAGGCCCTTAACCAGATTTTCAAGGTTCGCACCTGTAAGGATACCGATCTTGGCATCTGCTTGATTAACGGCGATGTCGGTATTCGGTTCGATTTCCGTTTCACCATAGCTAAACGAATCTGGCTGCACGACCATCGGTGTTTCGGTGACGCGCACTGTCAGACTGCCATGGCTAATTGCAACTTTGGAAATGCGAACCTTATCGCCGATAACCACAGTGCCCGTACGCTCATCGACAACCACACGCGCCACTTCATCAGTGACAATTGGCAAACCTTCCAGCTCAGCAAGGAAGCGCGCTGGTGTCACATTCTTAGGGCGCTGAATCCGAATTGTCTTTGCATCGCGTGCGATTGCAACACCGCGCCCATAGCGACGTTTCGCGAAAATATTAATCGTATCAGCAGCGCGAACCGCAGTTGTAAAATCTGGATCGCGGAGTTCGACAATCATTTCAGCATCTTTTCCGAAACTGCCAGGTACTTCCTTTTCAACCAGCGCACCGTTTGGAATTCGACCCGATGTTGGCACACCCTGCACAACGCTTGCAGCCTGACCTTCTGCGGAAAATCCAGATACTATCATGTTGCCTTGTGCAACCGCATAAACTTCGTTGTCAGCACCCTGCAAGGGCGTCATAACAAGTGTTCCGCCCTGCAAAGATGTTGCATCGCCAAGCGAGGAAACTGTTACATCAATGCGGGAACCCGCACCGGCAAATGGAACCATATTTGCTGTCACAATCACCGCTGCGGTATTCTTTGAACGTGTCGAATTGCGTGGCGCATTAATACCGAGATTTTCAAGCATGGCGCGCATGGATTGCTCAGTAAAAGGTGAGTTGCGCAGGCTATCGCCAGTACCATTTAGGCCGATCACTAAACCGTAACCTACGAGTTGATTTTCACGAACGCCTTGTATGGTAGCGATATCTTTCAGGCGCGCTACCGCGCTGCCCCGTCCAAGTTCAGCATAAGCCATTTTTGACGGATCACCGCCAGAGCCCAACCAGTCGGCATCAGCATCGACGGCTGAGCTAAACTCGCGCGCATTTTTAGCAGCTTCGTCGGCCAAGCCGGTCGTCGGCTGAACCAGAAGTGCGATACAAGCAAAAAGGGCAGCGCATGTTTTTCTCACTGCATACCCACCTGAATACGACCGTCAGCCAACACTGTTCCTGATACGATAATGCCGCTATCCATATTACGAATTTTTATGAAGTCTCCCACCGCGCCAGATTCAAGCGGCATACCTGTGGCAGTAATTGTCAAAGGGCCAGATGTAAAAACCATCGAAGCGGGTACGCCGCGCGTAACCAGCGAAGGCTCAGAAAGTGCCGCCATAAGAATAGGTTTGCCGGACAACAAGGTTTTACGTGCCACTTTGCCTGTGACCTGATCTGGTGAAAGGACATATTGCGTTGCCGCCGGCCGACTGATGTAAAATTTCTTTTCGACCAATGAAACGTCACTTACAACCTGTCCGGGATACACTGTCGCCGAAGGCACGAAGAAAGCCATATGCTCGGCGGCGTTGGCACCCCAGCATGCGGACAGAAACAGGCCTGCAGCAAATGCGAGCCTTAATTTCCGGGAATATGCCTTCGCGTATATCATCGCTCTCACCGTCAGCGCAGATTCTTCGATACAGTCGCGGCCATTTCGTCAGCTGCCTGAATGACCTTGGAGTTCATTTCATAGGCACGCTGTGCCGTAATCAGATCGGTGATTTCCTTCACCGGATCGACGTTCGATGCTTCGAGATAACCCTGCTTGATCGCGCCATAGCCCGGATCACCCGGGACGCCGACCAACGGGCCGCCAGAAGCTTCCGTTTCGCGGTAGAGATTGCCGCCCAGTGGCTCCAGACCCGCTTCATTGGTGAAGTTGGCAAGTGTCAGCTGACCGAGATCGACCTGGTTGACCTGATCCTGCAGCTTGGCAAAAACCTGACCGGTCTCTGTAACCGTGACCTCAATGGCGTCAGGTGGAATGGTGATCGCAGGTTCGACCGGATTACCATCGAGCGTTACCAGCTGGCCGTCGGCATTCTTGTTAAATGCGCCAGCGCGCGTGTAAAGCGTTTCGCCCGTTGGGCTCTGGATCTGGAACCAGCCGCGACCCGTCAGCGCCACGTCATAGGGATTGCCGGTTTGATTGAAGCTGCCCTGAATATGCAGATTGCGCACAGCCGCTGTCTGAACACCAAGCCCGACCAGCGCGCCTTCGGGAACAATTGCCTGATTGGCCTGATTTGGCACGCCGGCGGTCCGTTCCGATTGATAGAGAAGATCGGAAAACTCGGCGCGGGCACGCTTGAAGCCTGTCGTATTGATATTGGCGATGTTGTTGGCAATCACTTCCAGATTGAGCTGCTGGGCGTTCATACCGGTTGCGGCAATCGTCAGGGCTTTCATAGCGGGTCCTTATTCAGTGAGAGCACTCAGACCGGCATACGGCTGATTTCGAGATAGGCCTGCACGATCTTGTCGCGGATCGCGATTGCCGTCTGAAGCGACTGCTCGGCCTCCATAACGGAACTGACCACATCACGCAGCGGCGCATCGCCTTTGATGCCCTGGATCGAGTTGGCTTCCGCTGCCTGCAGCTTCTGACCAACGGAATCCGTCATCTGCGACAGCACTTCCCCGAAGGAAGCACCGGGCGTCGTTGGAATAGCCTGCGGAGCCGTGGTCGAGCCGACGCTCTTTTCAGCAACCGTTTCAGAAAGACGCGACAGGGCGTTGCGCGCCGAAACACTCATGATTGAGTCGTACATTATGTGCTCCTCAGGAGATCGATGGTCATTGAAATCAGCTCGCGGGCCTGTTTGACGACCTGCAAATTGGCTTCGTAAGAACGGTTGGCTTCACGCATGTCTGCCATTTCGACGACCATGTTGACGTTTGGATATTTCACATAGCCACGCGCATCCGCTGCCGGATGGCTTGGGTCATATTGTTCGATAAAGGCCGAGGTATCCTTGCCGACTTCAGCAACTCTGACTTCGGCAGCGCCTGTGCCCTGCTCGACTTCCGTGCGGAAGGATACAGTCTTGCGGCGGTAAGGATCGGCATCGGCAGTCTTGGCAGTCGCCTGCGCATTGGCGAGGTTTTCAGAAACGATGCGCAAACGGGTCGACTGAGCCGAAAGCCCCGACGCTGCAATCTTGAGGGTATTTTGCAAGGCATCCGACATGGCTTACCCTTTCGCCACAGACAGCATCATGCGGTGAAACGCTTTGACGATGCTGGTGTTGAGCGAATACTCACGCGAAATCTCGCCCGCCTTCATCATTTCCCGCTCGACATCGACCGTATTGCCCGAATGGGTCTGCTCGGTGATATCCTCCGGGCGCAGCCGGGTGCCTACGATGCCATTCGCCTCGACTTCCAGATGCTGCGGACTTGTTGCAGCCATGGTGAGCTGGGTCTTGTCCAGCACATCAGCGAAGGGCTGAACGTCGCGCGCCCGGAAATCTGGCGTATTCGCATTGGCGACATTGCCCGCAACCGTGGCCTGTCGTACCGACAACCACTGCGCCTGCCTTGAAGCCAAATCGAAAAGATGAATGGAGCTCATTGAGATTCCCGCCTTTACCTTTCGTTAACTTAAAGGCCGGAACTTGCGTCAAGCTTGCGTGGAGCAAGGTTTAGCAAAGGTAGAGCATTCCAACATGCGGATAACGCTCATAAAATATATTTAAATCAGATACTTATATTAGCAGTGGTTTTGATTCTGAAAAATGAACCAAACTGTTTGCAAGCCGGACTGATGCAAGCTTCATAAAGGTCAGCTCATGGCCTCATCTGCGCATTTCAATCACATCGCCGGATGATGTCGTCAGCTTCCACGTACCGGCCTGATTGCCGCGACCGATAGAAACCAGATGGCTGCCGTCGGGAAGGAGCGACCCCTTTTCGACGAACCAATAGCCCGACGTATCTTCGATCATCGCCATACCGCCGACCACTTCGCGCAATGCGAATACCGGCTTTGGCAATGCCTGCCCCTCGCCGCTTTTACCGCCATTACCCGCTCCTGTTCCCGGCAAGCCTTTGCCGTTCGACATGACCGAACCAGTCGTGGTGGTGTCGATATCCTCGCTCGGGGCGACCTGATCATTCGGGCGGAAGGACGGAAAATGACGCACGGTCTTCTGCTCGGAGCGGTCAAGCGGATCAACAATCTTGCTGTCGGCCTTCTTATCCGGGCTCAGATCGACACGTTGCAAATAGGTGACGAAGGGAAGCATCGCACAGCCAACAGCAAGTGTGATTGCTGCAATCTTGAGATAGCGGTCAACCTGACTTTGCGGCTTTTTGGTTTCGCTCACAGTCGCGGCTTCCACCTCTGCTGCCAGATCAGCGAGAATGGCCTCTTCCATGGTTTTGCGCGAACCCGTCTTCATGTTCTTCATGCCTGTTTTTCCCCGCGCAGTGCCGCGGCAAGATCGTGATAAGGGTCAGCCGACAGGCCTGTCTCGGGCGACTGCTGCAGCGCATCATAAATGCGCGGAACAAAATCGACAGCCTGATCCAGCAATCCGTCATTGCCTTTCTGATAGGCGCCAATCGCACGCAGATCGCGCGTCTCTTCAAAACGGGCGACCATACTGCGCAGCTGGGTGGCAAGTTTGCGCTGTTCTGGCGTCCAGTTATGTTTTGCCAGTCGTGAAACCGACGCAGGAATATCGACCGCCGGAAAACGTCCCTGAGCCGCAATTGCGCGATCAAGAACAATATGCCCATCGAGCGTACCGCGAATGGTATCGGAAACCGGATCATTGTGATCATCGCCATCGACCAGCACCGAATAAATGCCCGTGATACTGCCACCCGCCTCGGTAATGCCGGGGCCGGCGCGCTCAAGCAAACGCGGTAACTGACTGAACACGCTTGGCGGATAACCCCGCGATACCGGCGGTTCTTCCGCAGCAATAGCCACCTCGCGCGCAGCATGGGCAAAACGTGTGACGGAATCCACAATCAGCAGGACATTCTGTCCAAGATCGCGGAAATACTCGGCAATTGCTGTTGCAGTATTGGGAGCAAGGCGGCGCATCATCGGGCTTTCGTCGCCCGTCGCAACCACCGTTACCGTTTTATCGAGATGCCCCGCCATGGTCTCTTCGAGCATCTCGCGCACTTCGCGACCGCGTTCACCGGTCAGCGCCAGAACGACGGTATCGAAATCGGCAGCGCGGGTCATCATGGCGAGCAAGGTGGATTTGCCTACACCTGAGCCTGCAAAAATGCCGATACGCTGCCCAAAACAGAGCGGCGTGAAAATATCGATTACATTGACGCCGGTCCGCAATCCGCGATCCACGCGTGCGCGTCGCAAGGCGGCTGGCGCAAGGTTTTCCGATGCCATGGGGCGCAAACCGGGTTGCAATGCGCCTTTTCCATCCACCGCCTCGCCCAATGCATTGATGACCCTGCCACGCCATTCCGGCGCAGGTCGAATGCGAAGCGGCCCTACTTCAAAAACAGCGGCGCCAAGTGATGGAATTATGCGATCATCAAAAGGTTTCACCAGCACCTGATGATCAGCCACACGAATGATCTCGGCTAGGCTCTGACCACTGTCGGCACGGATAGCCACCGCATCACCCAAACGCGCATTGCGCGACAGACCCCGTACCGCAATCGCCGAACGCGACACATCGCTCACCGTACCGCCAATACCTGTCAGGGACTTTGGCGCTATCGATTGTTGGCGTGCAAAGGCGGCGAGCCGCGCGAGCGGTAAATCAGGCGTCATCCGTTTTTGGAGCCCAGCGTCCTGATGGCTTCAGCCACCGTGCTTTCCTGTTGTGAAAGCAGATTATTCACCTGCTCAAAAGCCCGGCTGACGCTGATCAGACGGGTCATTTCCGTCATGCCATCAACATTGGAACCTTCGATCATCCCCTGCACAACGCCGACACTCATATCGTCAACGACAGCCTGTGCAGGCTTGCTTGGCACGACACCGGAATTGCCTGCATAGCTGAGATCGGCATCTGCTGGGATCGAGAACAGGCCAATTGCACCGATCTGTGCGCCGTTCTGGTAGACCGCACCGTCACTGGAAATCTTCGGCGCGCCGCCATCCGGATTGAGAACGATAGGCGCACCGCCCACATCCAGAACCGAATTGCCTGTGACAGACACAAGTTCGCCGGTTGGCATCATCTTCATGCGGCCGTCGCGGGTATAGACAACACCCTGCGGGGTGTTGACCGACATCCAAGCATCGCCCTTAACGGCAACATCAAAAGGATTGCCGGTTTCCAGCATTGAGCCTGCTTCTGTGCGAATATAGCTCTTGCCTGCGGTCGCGAAGTTCACGTCTTCGCTGGCCTTGTTCGAGACGATTGTATTGAATTTCGTGCCTTCGCCGCGAAAGCCCGGCGTCGAAATATTTGCCACATTATGCGCAATGGCATCCATCCGCCGTTCAAGTGTGACGAGGGAAGACAGACCTACATAGATGGAATTATTCTGCATCGATCAGCGTCCGCCCGGCTTGAAGTTCTGCAAAGTGGTCAGAATGCTCGACGATATGCCGACCGACGACGTGCCACCGAGCAACAGCGAGGCGATTGATGCCGGGCTGCTCGTGGTTGGATTGTTCATTTCGTACATGGCTGTGAAACGCGAGATCATCTTCGATACATAGTCAGGGTCTGACATTTTCGAGAAATCGACCTTGGCCTCGATCATCTTGGCCTGCTTGTCGATGTCAGCATTCGACATCACCGAGGGCCAGCCAAACGTTGTCTGCATAACGGTCAGCAATGCCTTATCGCCAAGGATTTCATATGCATTGGTAATGGTGGATGCCTTGCGCTCGAAATAGAGCGCCAGACGGACACCCTCGTTCTGGCTGCCAGCCTCGGTCTCCAGTGTCTGACGGATATATTTATCCATCACACCTTGCTGGGCAGCCGTGCTTTCGGTGGCTTTTTCACCCTTGCCTGCAAAATCGAATGTCGTCGCAAATTCTTTATACCGCTTGTCGGTCAGCTTGTTCGCCATCGCGTCATCATCTTTGACGCCTTCGGTCAGGATCTTGCGAACGAATGCCTTGGCATAGGCCATGTCTTCCAAGCCGAATGCCTTCATCGCGTAGTTATAAAGCCGGGTATCGGACATGAAATCATCAATGGATTTCACCTTGCCGATATTCTCTTTGTAATAGGCGGTTTCTCGCTCGACCAGCGGTTCCTTCGAAACGCGCTGCAACGACCGCGTCATATCGGACGCGATCAGCCGATAACTCATCATCGTGTTGACCATGCGAGAACCCCCTGCGATTTTTCACATCCTTTATGCGGTCTCAAGCTTGTCCGAAGCTGATGCATTTTGGAGCGCATCCCCAAAAGGGTGTAAGGTTTTTGGAACAAGACGCGTTAAAACAAATGATTTGAGCACCACCCTGATCCAATCAGACCCAAACGCGCTCTAACACTTTATATTTGCAGCATAATTTTACCTTAAACTGATTTAAGTTTAAGGAATTATGCCTTAGCGTCATGCGACAAGCTTCGCGCAAGGCGCATTCCCTACAGTGTAAGAACAACTTCGAACCAACGGGAGTCTTGCGCTTTGGGTATTCTCATCGGCCTCGCCATCACACTGGGCTGTATGCTCGGCGGTTTCATCGCCATGGGCGGTCACGTCGGCGTGCTTGTTCAGCCGTGGGAATTCGTCATTATTCTGGGCGCAGCCCTTGGCACATTCTTCATCGCCAACCCGTTTTCACTTGTGAAAGATACGGGCAAGGCGTGCGTTGAGGCCTTCACCAATGCAGTGCCCAAGCAGCGTGATTATCTCGATCTTCTCGGCTTGCTTTATAGCCTGATGCGTGAGCTGCGCGCCAAGTCGCGCAACGAGGTGGAAGTCCATATCGACAACCCCAAAGAATCCTCGATCTTTCAGGCATATCCGAACATCCTGAAAAAAGACGACCTCATCCACTTCATCTGCGATTATTGCCGCCTCATCATCGTTGGCAATGTTCGTTCGCATGAAATCGAAGCGCTTATGGATGAAGAAATCCACACGCTTTCGCGCGACAAGCTCAAGCCTTATCAGGCGATGGTCAGCATTTCCGAAGCGCTGCCTGCCCTCGGCATCGTCGCGGCTGTTCTTGGTGTTATTAAAGCGATGGGTGCGCTCAACCAGTCCCCGGAAGTGCTCGGCCATCTGATTGGTGCGGCCCTTGTTGGTACTTTCGCAGGTATCTTCTTTTCCTATGGTGTCGTTGGTCCGATTGCTACCAAGATCAAGTCGACGCGTGATAAGAACAACCGTCTTTACACCGTCGTCAAGCAGACCCTGCTTGCATATATGAATGGTTCGCTGCCGCAGATCGCCGTTGAATACGGCCGCAAGACGATCTCCGCTTATGAACGTCCAAGTATCGACGTTGTCGAGCAGGAAACCATGGCGACAACGCCGATCCAGCAGGCAGCCTGATATGACCACTCTGGGCCAGAACCGCAAAAACGACGTGCTCGCTGAAAATCTGTTGCGGGCGGCAGGATTGTCGGGCGACGATCTGAAGTCGCTTGCGCATGTGTTCAAGGATGCATCCACCCATTTTTGCGGTCGTCTCAAACAGGGCAGTGCTGCTGCATTTGATGCGGAAGCAGGCCAGGTTGAGGCTGCGGACGATGCGGCATTCAATGCCATCATGGACAAGGCTGCGATTATCGCGCCGCTTAAAGCCGATCGCTGGGGTTGCACGCTCTATGTAACCGCTGATGCGACACTGGTATTTTCCGTGATTGAAGCCATGTTTGGTGCACAGGGAAATCTTGGAAGCTTCGATCTGGAACGCCCTTTCGGTCTGCTGGAGCGCAAAATATCGAACCTGCTGATATCCCACATGGCTGCAGCGCTCGATCAGGTTTTCTCAAACACCGCCCAGGCGCTGTTTGCTGCAGGCGAATGCACTGACGCGGCTGAGTTCAATAGCGAGGAATTCGAGCGTTCGCGCCTCTTCGTTTGCCGGATTGATGTGGTCGCGGCAGGCAAGACAGGGGCTGTGCATCTTCTTCTGCCCCGCAGCACGCACAAGCCAATGCAAGATGCCGTGGCTGCATTCCTGCGCCGTCCGATGGATCAGGCAGATCCTGCCTGGAGCAAAAGAATGCGCAGCGAAGTCAGCCGCGCACGGATCGAGCTGGAAGCCTTCATTCAGCAGGGAAGCCTGACGCTCGACGCTCTTTCAAAGCTTGAAATCGGTCAGGTTCTGAAGCTCCCGATGGACGCCATGGAACAGGTACGTCTGCGCGCTGGCGATCAGCAGCTTTTCAAATGCACGCTCGGCAAGTCCGGCATTCACTTTACAGTCAAGGTTGGCGATCCGGTCAATCAGGAAGAGGATCTCATCGATGAGCTTGTTGCTGGCTAACATACTTTCCACGCTGATGGCTCTCGGCTCGCTTGGTGCGCTCATCATCGTCGGGCGCAAAGCCAATGAGACGATCAAGCTCGGCAAGCTGCTGACGCTTCGCGTGGCTGCGGCTTCCAACGGTCTGGAGCGCGTTGCAAAATCTTTGCAGAACCAGCGCACCGATCTTGCCGATGAAACCGTCCGCCTTGGAGCCCGTCTCGCTGAAACCGCCCGCGTTCGTCGGGAAATGGACGAAGCGATTGAAGAGCTGAACCGCGTGCGCAAGGCTCTTTCCCGTGATGTGCGTCAGGCACGCAATGTTACGGCAACAGTCGCCCGTATTGAGGAGCAGGCTTTCGCTCCCGTAAGCGAGCCTGCGCCAAAAGAAAAGAACGCACTACCTGTCTTCGTACGTCGCGCCGTCAAGAAGGCGACCGTTGAAATTGCGGGGCAGGCATGAGCAAGAAAAGCAAGGATGAAGACATGCAGCATGAGCTCAACGAGGCAATCGAAGAATTGCAGGAAGATAAGCCACGCGCTGCAAAGACAGGCGCAGCGAAGCCCAATCTCGAGCTCATCATGGGCATACCGGTCGACGTGCAGGTCGTGCTGGGCGGAACGACCATGCCTGTTGCCAATCTGATGAAGCTTGGTCGCGGTGCTGTTATCACCCTCGACAAGCAGATCGGTGATCCGGTCGATATCGTCGTCAATGGACGTGTGATTGCGCGCGGTGAAGTGATCGTTCTTGAAGACGATTCCTCCCGCTTCGGCGTCAGCCTCACCGAAATCATCGGTAAGTAACGGATCGACCATGGCCGATAATGAATCGCAGAAGTCTCTCGATGACAGCGTAAGCGGAGTGATTGACACTCTTTCCGGTCCGCAGAAAGCGGCTGCGATCCTCGTCGCAATCGGCCGTCCTTCCGCCTCACGGCTGCTCAAACACTTCAACGCCGAAGATTTGCGGAAGCTTGCAGGCCATGCCCGCACGCTTGAACCCATTTCTCCGCTCGACTTTGAACATCTGGTGAAGCAGTTCGAAGATTCATTTGCCGAAGGCGCGCCCGTTTCAGAAGCAGCACAGCGCTTTGAAGGCCTGCTGCGCGAAGCCTTGCCACAAGACGAAGCCGATGCCGTGTTTGAAGAGCGCGTTCAGCCGCAGCTCGTGCAGGAATCCGTCTGGGTACAGCTTGCGAGACTGCCGATCGAGAGCCTGCAGGCCTATCTCGCCGATCAGCATCCACAGATCATCGCCTATATCGTCTCCAAACTGCCGTCGGACCTCGCCGCCCGCATGTTTGTAGGTCTGCCGCCACAGCTGCGCAGTGCCGTCGTTCAGCGCTCGCTGCATATTGGCAATGTTGCGCCAGCTGCAGCCGATCTTCTGGAAGATGTATTGCGTCGCGACCTCCTTGGCCGCAGCGATGCAGGCCCGGTCAAAGCCCATCACGGGCAGATCGCCAACATCTTCAACCAGCTCGACCGACAGGAGATGGAAGAGCTCATGTCGAGCCTCAAAGATCTCAGCCAGGACGACATCGCGCGCATTAAATCTAAGCTGTTTAACTTTGAAGATGTGGAACGGCTTCCACAACGTGCACGTCTTCTACTCTTCGATGAAGTACAGACAGAGCAAATCGCAACGGCTCTTCGTGGTGCTGATGCAACACTTCAGGAAATGGTATTGTCATCACTTTCTACACGCGGTCGCCGCATGGTCGAAAGCGAACTGGCCGCCGAACAAGGCAACATTACCAGCCAAAACATCGCAGACGCACGACGTGCAATCGCACGCATCGCCATCGATCTCTCAGAACGGGGTATTATCACCCTCGATTCTGGTGACGACGCAAAATAGCACTGCGTGTGATAGATGTCCGACGATACCGATAAAGAGAGCAAAACTGAGGACGCGACAGAGAAGAAGATCCGCGACGCATTGGACAAGGGTAACATGCCTTTCTCTCGCGAAACGCCGATCCTCGCTGGTATCGCGTCCTTTCTGGTGATTGCAGTCTTCGTCGCGGCACCCGCAACAACCAAACTGGCTGTCTTCTTGCGCGAACTGATGGACCGCCCGGAAGATTGGACCCTTAACAGCGCAGAAGATGCAAGCCATCTGTTTGGCATTCTGGCTCTGTCTGTCGGTGCAGCTCTCATTCCGGTCTTCATCATCATTCCACTTGCGGGCATTGCTGCATCCGCCTTCCAGAATGCACCGCGATTTGTCGGTGAGCGTATTCGCCCACAAGCATCGCGCATTTCCCTGCTCAAAGGCTGGTCGCGCATTTTCGGTCGTGCCGGTCAAGTTGAGTTTCTCAAATCATTGGCGAAATTCATTGCCGCAAGCGTGATCGTGTTCTTTGTCTTCTTCAAAGGCAACAATCTCTTCACCGAAGCGGTAGCGACCGACCCAAGCGCATTACCCGAGTTTTTGCGTGAAAATCTGGTGCGGCTTCTGGTGGCCAATGTTCTCGCGATCACCGCAATTGCTGGCTTCGATCTTGCATGGTCGCGCATTCACTGGAAGCAGGAACTGCGCATGACCAAGCAGGAAGTGAAGGACGAGCTTAAGCAGTCGGAAGGCGATCCACTGGTTAAAGCACGCCTACGCTCGTTGGGGCGAGACCGCGCCCGGCGCCGCATGATCAACGCTGTCCCAACTGCCACGCTGATTGTCGCAAATCCAACCCATTTTTCTGTAGCATTGCGCTATCGCCCCAATGAAGATGCGGCGCCTATCGTTGTTGCAAAAGGGCAAGATCTCATTGCGTTGAAAATAAGAGAAATAGCAACTGCTAATTCCATCCCGGTATTTGAGAATGTTCAACTAGCACGTGCCCTCTATAAGCAGGTTAATGTCGATCAGATGATTGCTCCAGAATTTTATAAAGCCGTGGCAGAATTGATCCGAGTGATCAACTCTCGACACTCTGTTCGTTGATAGGTTTGAAATGATTTTATATCGCTCTATTCTTATATTTCTTGTTTCTGCAGATCGGTGGTGACTGGATGAAGAGTTTACAATTCTCAAAGGAACGCGAGGCAATAATTGCCGAAAATATTAGCGAAGTCGTTGCAGAACTGCGACTAGTCGACCCAGCTGATTACATCGCTTTTATCCGCTGTGAACTTTTTGCCAATATCGCTGATCTGGTTAGTTCAGCGACAGAGCTCTATTTCTTTCCGGGCACACTTTCGCTCGGACACGGAGGTGAGCTAAATTGCGACTGGTTTTCCCCACCATCAATTATATTGGACATGGAATTTCGCAACATGGGGGTTTACGCATATTTTCGCCTAACCTTATCAGGTAAGCGCGCAAGCGTGGAAATGAATCATATCGTGTTCGATGATGCTGATGCTGACGCCGCTAAAAATACTACTCGTTTAGCCGACGCGATGGCAAATGCGCGTATACAAATGAGACGCAGCGCCTAATACTATAAAAAAATATAAGGCCGGATATTTTCATAGCCGGCCTCTTTTTAGATTTGATCAATTTTTATCTGGGTTACGGTACTGTTCGTTCAGATAGCCAAAATGCGCCATCACACGGCCCAACCCGATATGAATGAAGTACATGCCAACAGGCGCGAAACCTGCGGCAACGCCTCTTCTCACAGCCTTAATTGGCGAGTAAGCCAGCAAAGCAAGGCTTTTCAGAAATACGCGCAGCTGTCCAAGTGGATCATCCTTGCGCTTGCGTTGTTCAATAAGCGTCGAAAGAACGCCATTACGCAGGCCCCGCGAACGAATCCAGTCATTTTCCAATCGGCGCTCTGGAATTGTTTCGCGAACGATGCCTTCAGCGCACCAAGCAACTTTAAAGCCTTTGGCAATCGAGCGAGACAGGAAGTCAGAATCGCCGCCGCCGGTAAAGTTAAACTTGAGATCCATAAACGGATAGCTATGGGCTTCAATGACCGCACGGGCGATCAACAGGTTGCCCGATGAATAGATGATCGGAACCGGGCCAGTCTTGGTATAATGCGGAAGAAACACAGGATGCTTCGCCCACTGCTCCGAATTGGGCTTTTCGAAAATCGGATATTGCGGACCGCCAACGAGGCTTACGTCATAACGCTCAGCCGTCGAAACCATGTTTTCGATCCAGTCCGAATCTGCCAGTTCGTCATCATCGATGACGATGATATATTTGAAGTTTGGGAAATACTTCGTCGCGGTCAGCCAGCCAGCGTTATAGGCATTGCAATTGCCGCGATGCGATTCACCGATCAGCATCCCATTATATTTGCCAGCTTCGAAAAGTGGGGCTGCAACAGTTGCACCCTCCTTCTTTTCGGTCTCGTTCTCAATAACAACAACAGCCCATTTGCGCTTTGTTGTCTGCGCATTGAGTGTATCAAGGGTTCTGATAAGGTGCTCAGGCCGCTTGAATGTCGGAAGCGACACAACAATATCGATCTCGTCATAAGCAAGGTCGGGCGTTTTAGCGATTACTTCTATATGATCTGGTAAATCTGACATCTCGGCTTCCGATTTATTTCAGAGTTTTATATTTTATATTTATCTTTCCACTATAGATAAACGCTTAAAGAAAAGTTCACTGCATGGCTGTAGAGACTGTCAAACACAGTCATTCATAATGATTGGTCAAGCGTTTAAATTTGTCAGGAGCTGAATTGCAACCGTTTCGTCTTGTCTTCGTAACATCACTTGTTCCGCACGCTGTCGCTTCGACAGGTTACGAAGTTGCAAACGCAGCCGTCATTGACGGCCTTCGTCGCGCGGGCGCGCAAGTAACTGTTTTGGGTTTCACATGGCCCGGTCATAAGGCCGCTAAAAGCAAAGAAACAGTTGTGCTTGGCGAAGTGGAAGTGCGGACCGAAGGTGCGGGGATCAAGCGCAAAGTCGGATGGGTGCTAAAATCATTTTTGACCGGGCTTACAGTATCCTCCGCAAAACTACGCGTGATCCCGGCGGTAGAAATCCGCGAAGCGATTGGCGATCTTGGCGACTTCGACGCCTATGTTCTGAATGGCGTCACGCTTCCTGGTGCATTTGAAGATGTTTTCAAAGACAAGCCTTCGATATTCATCGCGCATAATGTCGAACATCGTTCGGCAGAAGAGAATGCCGCCGATACCCAGAGTAAAATTCAGAAAATCTTATTTGCGCGCGAAGCGCGTGTTCTCAAGAAACTAGAAAACCGGCTGTGCAAACAGGCTAGCTTTGTTTTCACCTTTGCGGAAGAAGACGGCCCGGCACTCGGCCTGACATCAGAAAAGTTTGCGACATTACCGCTGGTTATGCCGGACAATGGCGCGACACCTAAGACGCCGACTGCAAAATATGATCTTGCTTTAATCGGCACATGGACATGGCACCCAAACCGTATCGGCCTTGAATGGTTCCTGCGTGAAGTGAAACCGCTGCTGCCACAAGACATTTCGATTGCGATTGCTGGAAGCACACCCGCTGATCTGATTGCAGCATGGCCCGGCGTAAATTTCGTCGGCAAAGTTCCCGATGCAACGAAATTTGTAGAAAGCTGCAAGCTTGTACCGCTGATCAGCCGCGCAGGCACTGGTGTTCAATTAAAGTCGATCGAGACATTTGAACTCGGATTGCCAAGTGTCGCGACAGCCCATTCGGTTCGCGGTATTGGAAATGTTCCGGCAAACTGCACCATTGCCGATAAGCCCGCAGAATTTGCTGCCGCCGTTATTGAGAGACTGAAAAAAATCAATGACGGTGATAGTCAAAAACTCGACGGAAAAGCCTTTAAACAGGCACAAATCGCAGGCATGGGCAGCGCGATCTCACGGGGCCTTAAAACACTTCAGGACGTGACAGGAAAAGCAAACTGACATGACGACTATTTCCCCCGAAAAGCTTGAATATAAAAATATTCTCGGTATCAAAGTTGTCTGTTTCGACTGGGATAGCTCATTCGCTTATTTTCAAAAGCGTATTGAAAACAAAGAATTCATGAAACAGGGTTGGCTGAATGCCAACAATGCCAATATCGCGCATGAAGACCCTGTCTATATGGCCGCACTGAAGGATTTCCTGATCCTGCCTGACGGTATCGGCGTTGATATTGCCAGCAAAGTTGCCTACGGCGAAAAATTCCCGGCCAATCTTAACGGGACGGACTTCATTCCTGGACTGATGCAGCATATCAAGCGCCCGATGAAAGTAGCGCTTTTGGGCGGCGGTCCTGGCGTTGCCGCAGATGCAGCCCAGCTGTTCAAGAAGCAGATACCACAGCATGATTTCCGCGTCATTTCAGATGGCTATTTCAAGCCTGCCGATCTTGACGGTATTCTGACACAACTAAAAGACTATCATCCGGACATGCTGCTCGTCGCTATGGGTGTTCCGCGGCAGGAGCTGTTTATTGACAAGCATATCACAGCAGAGCATTGCACCATTGCGAGTGCTGTGGGAGCGTTGTTCGATCTGCATACCGGCCGCGTTCAGCGTGCTCCGCACTGGGTCCGCACAATCAAAATGGAGTGGGTGCATCGTCTGCTGCAAGAACCACGGCGTTTGGCAAAGCGTTACCTTGTCGGCAATCCGGTTTTCCTCTGGCGCGTGGTGAAGGAAAAGCTCTTGAGGAGTAAGCCTTGAAGACAGCAATTGTTACCGCCAGCTGGGATCAGGACTTTGAGCGCTGCAAGCTCTTGTGCGAAACCATGGACAAGCATGTCACTGGTTTCACCAAGCATTACATTCTTGTCGACAGCAAAGATATAGCCCTTTTTAGGCATATCGAAAGTGCAAACCGCATCGTTATCGATGAGCGTGATTTGCTGCCTTCATGGATTCGCGCATTTCCAGATCCCACCTATCTCGGTCGCCGCCGTGTCTGGCTTTCTTACAAAGCTAAGCCGTTGCGTGGCTGGCATGTGCAGCAATTGCGTCGCATTGCGCTGGCCAGCAAGGTCGAGGAAGAGGGCCTTCTTTATACTGATTCAGACACCGCTTTTGTGAAGCCTTTCGATTGCAGCACGCTCTGGCAGGGCGATAAGTTGCGCCTGTTCTATCGGCCCAATGCACTTGCCAATCCCGAATGGCCGGAGCATCCGGTATGGGCGGAGAATGCCGGTAAACTGCTTGGCGTCAAAAACGGCAAAAGCGCGCTGAATGATTATATCGGCCAGCTTGTTTCATGGCGCAGAGATTCAGTCGTCGGCATGTGCGAACGGATCGAAAAGCACACCGGCCAGCATTGGGTTGCCGCAATCGGCAATGTCCGTCGCTTCTCTGAATGCTTTATTTATGGCCATTACGTTGATGATGTTCTGGAAGGCGCAGGCCATTTCCACGATACCCACGATCTCTGCCGTATGCAGTGGTTTGCACCACCGCCGAGCGAAGAAGAATTTCGAACCTTCATTGCCGAGATGGAACCGCATCAGGTTGCCATTGGTATGCAGTCATTCCTCAGCCTGTCGGTGGCAGATATTCGCCGCATCATCGGCGCCTAGCTAAATAAATTATCCGGCCCGAAGCCCAACTTCGGGCTTTCTATACCCGTTTGGCAGGCCGGCGAAGGCTGGTATAGGTGAAAACCAGCGACAAAATATAAATGCCTGCAAAAACAAAATTCAATCCGGCGATCCAATCATTGTTATCACCAAAATTGAGGAGAAGCAGCCAGACGAACAACGCTTTTGCCGCCGTCATCAGCACCATGCTTATTGTCCGCAGACCTGACTGGCCACGCGCATAAAGAATTTCTGTCTGATACTCGATGAGATTGCGAAAGCCCGGCACTGAAAGAACCAGTGGCAGAAGACCGACAATCGGCGCCACGCTTGCACCAAGTGCTGTCGGGAAGAACTGCAGAAAAATCGCCATCGCACCGAGGCCCGCAACCGACACCGCAAAAACCGCAAGTTCCAGCCCTGCCCTGATGCGCAGCGACGCCAGCATATCCGGGCTACGCATAAGCTTCTGAACCAGCATCATATTGAAAGAGCGGATCGGCAATGCGGTCAGATCAACCAATCGCATGATGATCGCATAGATACCCGCCGTGGTCGGCCCGCCAATGCTCAGAACCAGAAGCTTGTCGAGTTCGCTCTGAATATAAAAGAGCAGTTCCGCACCCATCACGGCGAAAGAATCAGACACACGCCGCATATAGAGTCGCGGCTCGAAACGAAGCTTCACCTTCGGGTAAAAGCGCAGAGCAACAGTCAGCGCCACTGCGTTTGCTGCCAGATACCACCATGCCCAATGTGCAATATCGTGAGTGGCAGCCAAAAACATAAACAACACAGCCGCAATCGCGCGTGTGGCGGTGCCAAAAATCACCAGCAGCGCAGTGATTCCAAAACGGCGCAGCCCATTATTGACGATCATGATCATTTCAGTGGAGCGCCACAAAAGCGCTTCCGCAATCACCACCACGGCAAAGGGTAGAAACGAAATGTCGCGACTAAAAAAGATGAAATAGACCAGCCAAGAACAGATGGCGAAAAGCGGTAATGACAACACAACTGCCGCGAGATAACCCGCCGTATAAGTGCCAAGCAGCAACGGTTTAACCGTTGAAATGCGATAGAGTGGCGAACTGAACCCCAGCGAGACGAGGCGCGACAGCACGACACCAGTTCCTGATGCAGTGGCAAAAATACCAAAGTCTCCGGTGGGCAGCGTGTTTGCAAGCGCTATGAAATAAAGAAGTGAAACCACTAGTCGCCCAGCGGAACCTGAAAAGAGCGAGAAATAATCCCTCACCACGGTCCCACGGCTACCCAACAATTTCTGGACTGCTTTCGCGAACAAACACGGGCCTCGTCATTATATTGTGTTTTACTTAATTAGTCGCGCATACCGACGCTAGACCAGAACTTAGCGAAAAAGACTTAATTAATAAGCACTAGAGCGCCGTGCGCCCTGTTGGGCGCACAAAGGTCGCTCTAAATTGTTAAATTTACAGCATAACTTTTACCTTAAACCGAAGAAAGTTTAGGGAATTATGCTGTGGGACAATTATCGATCCGCAAATTAACCATTTGTTCTGCACAGAAAACATATAGTCGGGTTTAGATAAGCCATTTCGGGGTACGGACATCTTTGACGATGAGCGGTGACGACCAGCGCAATAAAGGAAGAGAGGATAAGCCTCTTCTTGCATTCTCGGACTCGCCGCAGACAAGCCGCGAAGAAGCTGACGCGCGTTCAGACGAGCAACCGTCAATAATCCCACCATGGACCCCTCCAGCAACGCCAAAAGAACGCACCGAATTTTTCCGAAACAAACAGGAAAAAAAGGCTGCTGATGAACACGAAGTTTCTGAGCTACGCTCGCGCATGGCTTCTATTAAAGCGGAACTTGAGCGCAAAATTGCAGAGCGCGAGAAGGCTTCAAAAGTCAAAGCAGAAGCAGCCGATAGTGTGGAGCCACCAGTGAGTGTCTTCGAAGAAAAGCTGCCAGTACGACAGGCCGCGCCTGATAATGAATGGAGGCCGCTGATCGATCCGCGCGTGGCGATTGAACTCGTTCGCGGGTCCCGTAGATTGCTGCTAGCGACAACGTTGCTCGGCGGCCTTGTTGCAACGCTTTATGCGCTGACCATTCCGCAGATGTATGTCGCTTCAACGGATATTCTGGTCGATCCACGCAACATCAAAACCGTCGGCACCGAGCTAACCCCGGGACAGTTGCCAACCGATGCTTCGCTGGCAATTGCTGAAAGCCAGGCCCGATTGCTTGATTCGAGCAGCGTTCTGCTCAAAGTCATAGATGAGGCGGATCTTACCAAAGACCCGGAGTTTAACGGCACCTTCGTTCCGACCGGTGTAGCAGGGTTTTTCGCGCAGCTTAAAAGCATGGTGAAGCCCAGGACAGTCGCTGATGGCCAGGCGCTTGAGACGCGCGTTCTTTATAATCTTTATGACAGTGTGACTATCGGGCGCGATCCAAAAACGTTTATCTACTCTGTTGCCGTCAAAACCCGCAGTTCGGAAAAATCGGCCGAAATCGCCAATCTGATCGGTTCGGTGTTCCAGAAAGAACTCGATTCTCTGCAATCGGATGCGGCACGCCGCAATGCGGCTGAGCTTTCAAAGCGGCTTGCAGATATGCGGGCAAATGTTGAAGCCGCAGAAAAAGCCGCAGCAGACTTTCGTACATCACGCGATTTGGTTGATGTCGATGGCAAGCTTATCAGTGACAATGATCTGTCGCGCCTCAACGATCAGTTGACCAATCAACGCGCTGAAACCATGCGCCTTCAGGCGCGGGTACAGGTGCTCAACGATGCAAATACAGGCAGTGTTATTTCCGGCACGTTACCAGAAGACCTGCGCTCGAACACGCTGACGGCCTTGCGTGCGCAATATGCACTGGCGAGCCAGAATGCCAGTGGCGCATCCACTCAGCTTGGGCCACGTCATCCGCAGTACATCCAACTTCAGTCACAGAAGCAGACGGCGCTTAATGATATTGATGCGGAACTGCGCCGCATCCGTGCGTCGTTGCAAGTTGAGGTCGCGCGTTCGATGCAGCAGGAGCGTGACTTGAGCTCCCGCCTCGCGCAGCTCAAGTCTCAGCAGGCCAACAGCAACAATGATCGTGTGAAACTGCGCGAATTGGAGCGCGAAGCCACCACGCTTCGTTCCGTTTATGAAGCATTTCTGCTGCGCTCGCGCGAGACGAGCGAACAGGAAGGCATCACCACCACCAATGTTCGCGTGATTTCTGCAGCCCGTCCGCCGCTTGAACCGGCTGGCTCGTCCCGCAAACTGGTTGTCATTGCCGGGCTGATTGCTGGATTCTTGGCAGGGCTTGCCATAACAGCCGTCCGCAACTTCGGACGGCTGGTGCGTATCAGTTAGAGCGCATCCCGAAAAGTGTGAAACGGTTTTCGGAGCAAGATGCGCGCAAAACAAAACGATAGAGAATTTCCAAAGGTTCAATGAAAACTGGAAATTCTCTAGGCACGCGCGACTTTACGTCCGCTGGCGCGCAATATTCCCTGTGTCGCGTCGAGCTGCCCCACCTTTAATTCCAGCGCCAGAAAACGACGTTTTTCAAATGGGCCAGGCATGGCAAGGTGGCCAGTCTTCTCGGCAGTAAAGCCGAAGCGAGAATAATATTCCGGATCACCAACCAGCAGAATGGCACCATGATCAAGCCGCTTTGCCTCGGCAATTGCGTGCTGCATCAAGGCCGAGCCAATACCGCGACCGGCGGTCGATGGATCGACTGCCAGAGGGCCGAGCAGTAGCGCCGAAACCGGGAATCCAAATGCGTCAAGTCCTGCGTGAACGTTCCATAGCCGGACAGTGCCCACCAGCATTCCATGGTCATCAATCGCCGAAAAAGCCAGACCTTCCGCGGGCAGACGACCACGGCGAAGCTTTTCCGACGATTTCCTGCGACGGCCCTCGCCCATCGCCCGATCAAGCAGAGCTTCGCGCGCAGCAACGTGCTCTGCCGCCTCGACCGAAACCGTGAAGGCCGGAACAAAGAGTGGCGAAAAGCCGGTTACAGTATTTTCCTGGATTTCCAGATTTGCGTTCATGACATCGCACCCTAAAAATGGGCAGCCGCACATCCTGCCCAGCACCTTTCAGCGCTGGGCAGATTGAGAGGAAATTTCAGATTAAACCTGAAAGATCAGATGACGTATGATCGGAGCGGTTCGAAGCCGTTGAACGCCACCGCCGAATAGGTGGTGGTGTAGGCGCCTGTGCCTTCGATGAGAACTTCATCACCGATGGTCAGCGAAACCGGCAGCGGATACGGCGTCTTTTCATAAAGAACATCCGCACTGTCACAGGTTGGGCCAGCCAGCACGCAAAGCTCAGTTTCGCCGCCGTCACGCGGGGTCACGATCTGGTAGCGGATCGCCTCATCCATCGTTTCAGCCAGACCGCCGAATTTGCCGATATCGAGATAGACCCAACGAACATTGTCGTTGTCCGACTTGCGCGAAACCAGAACCACTTCGGTCTTGATCACGCCTGCATTGCCAACCATGCCGCGGCCCGGTTCAATGATGGTTTCCGGAATGCGATTGCCGAAATGCTTCGACAGCGCATCGAAAATCGCCATGCCATAAGCCTGTGCGGTCGGTACGTCCTTGAGGTAGCGGGTTGGGAAACCACCGCCCATATTGACCATGCGCAGAACAATGCCTTCGTCAGCCAGCGTACGGAATACCGATGCAGCATCGCTCAAAGCGCGATCCCATGCGGTGAGGTCCGTCTGCTGCGAGCCAACGTGGAACGATACACCGTAGGAGTCGAGGCCGAGCGACTTTGCATGACGCAGCACGTCGATAGCCATGGCAGGCACGCAACCGAACTTGCGCGACAGCGGCCATTCAGCGCCTTCACCATCGGTCAGAACGCGGCAGAACACGCGGCTGCCAGGAGCGGCGCGTGCAACTTTTTCGACTTCTTCTACGCAATCAACCGCAAAGAGACGAATGCCCAGCTCGAAAGCGCGCGCAACATCGCGCTCCTTCTTGATGGTATTACCATAAGAGATGCGGCTTGGTGTTGCGCCTGCTTCGAGTGCCATTTCGATTTCGGCAACCGATGCCGTATCGAAGCACGAGCCGAGGGAAGCCAGAAGACGAAGCACTTCCGGTGCAGGGTTTGCCTTCACAGCATAAAAAATGCGTGAGTTTGGCAAAGCCTTTTCAAAATTCTGATAGTTTTCGCGCACGACGTCGGTGTCGACGACGAGGCAAGGACCATCCGGGCGGCGAGTGTTGAGGAAGTCGATAATACGCTGTGTAGCCATGGTCGTTCTCCCGCACGGCGTATACTTAAGCCGCATTCTAAGGGACAAAGTATGCATAAGCGCATCCGCAGTGAGGCCAGCCTTTGGAGGTGCTGAGGTCACGCGAAAACTCATGCGGCGGTGGAACAACGCTAAACCCGCGTTACTCCGCTTTGTCTGCCTTGGATTGGAATTGGAGAACCGCATCCGCACTTCTGGCAATGAAGGTGTGCCTCTTCAGTAATTTCGGTTTTTGGACAACCGAAAGACACTAGAAAGGCCCGCACCGTCGTTGCTTCAAGATGTCCTTGATCTGGCGGTTGGCCTACAGATCAACTGGAGCGGTTAGGTCCAGGTACCGTACCGAATTCCTCACCATTCGAGGATCGGCGGACACCCACAGGCACGTGCGACTTTGGGCAAGGGCGATATAATCTCAAAGATGTGTCCATACAATGACAAATCTTTGTTGCGGTAAAAATAATTTTTAAGCGCGCCAATGGACTTACCGCGCTTGCCATTGTTCAATAATAGTGAAACATTCTGTCGCAAATTTTAACCTTTGATTGACCATACCCCCCAAAACAAGCTGCTGGCGGTGAACAATGACGCTCCTCGATCCGTTGAAACCGATCATCGCGAAGCACTCAAAACCTCTAATGCAAGCGAATGCCGGCTGGTTAAAAGGCGAACACTTGGTTGCAAGAAGCGTTTATGGCGCAGTCAGGCTGCCAAATGAATGCAAAAATCGGCAAATTTCGAACGAATCACTTGTTAACCCTGTGAGTGAGAAAGTGCGTTTCAACGGGCAATCGGAGACAATCATTGGCCGCAACACTGCGCGCGGACTGCCAATCGTACCAGACACTGAATGCGCTTAACTCAAACAACTTTGAAAAGCAGGACTAGACCATGGACACCCTCACACGTATGCGCGCATTCATCGACGTGGTCGAAGCGGAAGGTTTTTCGGCTGCGGCGCGAAAGATCGGACGCTCCAAGGCGCTGCTTTCCAAATATGTGCGTGAACTGGAAGATGAACTCGGTGCACGCCTGCTCAACCGCACGACACGTCAGTTTTCACTGACGGAAGCCGGGCACACCTATTATCACCGCGCTGTCGAGATCATCCGCGAGATCGACGCGCTTCAGGATGCCGTCAGCGAAACAAGTTCAGATGCGCGCGGACGCATCAAGCTTTCAGCGCCGCGTACCTTTGCCGATGCGGTGATCGGGCAATCGCTGATCGATTTCTGTCTTGCCCATCCGGAGATCGTGCTCGACGTGCGGCTCGATGACCGTTTCGTCGATATGGTGGAAGAAGGCTTCGACCTTGCAATCCGCATTACGCGTTTGCAGGATTCCTCGCTCATTGCCAAAAGGCTGTCACCGTTCCATTCCGTTTTGTGTGGTGCACCAGAACTGATTGCGCGCGTTGGCAAGCCCGAACGCCCGGAAGATCTGCACGACAAGCCCTGCATCATCGACACCAATGCCCGCTCACGCAACAACTGGCATTTCCGCAATACCGACGGCTCGATGATGACGGTGACGGTCAATGGCCCCATTGAAGTGAACAGTCCAGTTGCAACCAAGACGGCAGCAATTGCCGGACTTGGATTTTGCTCGCTCCCAGCCTTTATTGCGGAGGAGGAGATTGAGCGTGGCAGGCTCATTCCCTGTCTCGATGAATTCATCGTAAGGGACGGCGGCATCTATGCCGTCTATCCGCACCGCCGCTATCTACCTGCTAAGATTCGCGCGTTGGTCGACTTTCTGACCCAATGGTTTAAGGACCGCGAAGCGCGCGAAAACACAAAACTGTAATCAAGGGGTTATAAAAGGCGGTACTCGTCCCACTTTTGCCGCCTTCACCCTTATGCCTTGCAGATGAACTGACGGAACCCGTATATGCTTGATTTGCGCTCATGGCTGAAAAGCCCCCTTGGCCTTGCCGTAACACTGGCGACAGTGTTTGCGCCTCTGGCCGCGAGTGCGCACCCGCATGTCTTTGCCGATGCAAGGCTGGAACTCACGATTGCACCGGACGGCACGGTGGAAAAACTCGCCCATATCTGGCGTTTTGATGATGTGTTTTCATCAACGGTTCTGATGGAGTTTGATAAGAATGGCGATTTGCAGCTCGACAAAAACGAGCTGATCGACCTTGGCCATGTCATCAACAGCTCCATCGCCGAGTTCAAATATTTTCAGACCGTGCTTGCCGATGGCAAGGACGTTAAAATGGCGCGTCCGAAAGATCTGGCAGCTGACTTCTCCGACAATCATCTGATGATCGTCTTCACCAGCAAGCCTGAAAAGCCGCTAAAGCTTGAACCGGGACACAAAGTCAGTTTCGGCGTTTACGATCCGACCTTTTATACGGCGATCGACTATGTGAGCGATAATGAGCTGGTCGTCAAAGGTCTGCCTGCAGGCTGCAAGTCTGAGGTCATTCGCCCTAATCCCGATGAAGCGCTTGCGCAAAATCAGGGAACCCTGACCGAAGCCTTTTTCAACGATCCGGCAGGCACAGACATGTCGAAGATTTTCGCCACGCGCCTCGAGATAGACTGCGAGAAAAAAGGATAATCAGCCTTATGAAGAAAACGGTCCGTTTCATTCTCACAGTCAGCCTTGTGATGATCGCCGCCCAGGCTTGGGCGCAATCATCTCTGGGCATCGGTGCCAATGAAGTCGCCATGAAACCGACCGGACCTTTTGCGCATATCATCCTCTGGATGAATGAACAGCAGCGCAACTTCTATCTCGCCATGACAACCGCGCTCAAAGCCATGCGGGAAGACCCATGGCAGGCATCCGTGCTTATCGGCCTTTCCTTTGTTTACGGTATTTTCCATGCTGCCGGTCCCGGCCATGGCAAGGCGGTCATTTCGTCTTACATGATCGCCAATGAAACAGCATTGAAACGCGGTATTTTCCTGTCTTTCGTCTCATCGCTGCTGCAGGCGATCATGGCGGTGTTTGTGGTGGGACTGGCCTGGCTTGTGCTGCGTGGCACCGGCATTTCGATGAACCAGACCGCTCGCTATATGGAAATTGCCAGTTTCGCGCTGGTGCTGTTCTTTGGCCTGTGGTTGCTTGCACGCAAATTGCCGCTTCTGTTCAAGAAGCGTGACAGTGCCGAGCCTTCCACGACAAGCGCGCTTTTTGCAGCAGCGCCTCAAACGGCAATGGCCAGCGGTCCAGCCTGGCAGGGCAGCGTTTCACAAAGCACGCGTGCGCTCGGCACCACCAACACGGTCAAGCTCAACTACAAGCCTGCCAATGCCGCGGCCGATCACGTCTTCATCGGTGAGGGTGATATCTGTGCCGATTGCGGCAACGCCCATATTGCCGACCCATCGACGCTCGGCGACGACTTCAACTGGAAGACGGCATGGTCGGCGATTTTCTCTGTCGGCCTGCGCCCATGCTCCGGCGCGCTGATCGTGCTCACCTTCGCGCTTCTCAATGGTCTGATGGTCGGTGGCTTGCTCTCGGTCTTCGCGATGGCTTTTGGCACATTTCTGACCGTGGCATTTCTCGCAACCCTGGCCGTAACCGCCAAAAACACGGCATTGCGCTTTGCAGGCAGCAGCGCCATGTCCGGTCGCTTGAAAGCGGCGATTGAAGTAGGCGCGGCACTGTTTATTGCGCTGACCGGCGCTCTGCTGCTTAGTGCTGCACTCGTAGGTTAGTCCTTATTCTGGCGGCGCGAACGCAGCCAGAATATGCCAAAGAAGCTGAGTACGAAGAGTATCCCGAAAATAACCGCTGCGATGTGCGAGCGTTCGCCAAGCGCGATCATGATCGTTGGCAGATAATAAGCGAGCACGCCAAAACCAACCAGGATAATGGCTGCGGCAATTGCCGGATTGCTTTTCTTCGGTTCAGCCGCCAATGCGAAAATCCTCTAATTTTCTGATCTGCTGACCGTCACTATCAAAGTTTGTCGGCGCAAGCCATGCCTGATAAGCTTGTTTCAGCGCTGGCCATTCGCTGTCGATGATCGAAAACCATGCAGTGTCGCGGTTGTTGCCCTTTGTCACCATATGCTGGCGGAAAGTGCCTTCAAACTGGAAGCCGAAACGTTCCGCCGCGCGCTTGGACGGCGCGTTGTTATCATTGCACTTCCACTCATAGCGGCGATAGCCAAGCTCATCGAAAACATACTGCATGAACAGGAACTGCGCTTCGGTGGCAGCCGGTTTACGCGAGATGAGCGGTCCCCAATAGATGTTCCCGATCTCGATGGCACCATGAGCCGGATCAATACGCATCAAGGCCTGACGACCGGCAACCTTGCCGCTGGCCTTGTCGATGACCGCAAAGAATAGAGGATCTTCGCTGCCCGACACCTTTTCGAGCCAAGGCTCAAACGCTTCGCGCGTTGCAGGTGGAACCTCGAACAGCCAGGTAAACCGCTGATCCGCATCTTCAACGGAAGATGCCGCAAACAGCTCGTCACCGTGCCGGGCGGCATCCAGTGGTTCGAGCCTGACATAGTGGCCTTCCAGCACTTTGCGTTCAGGCTTCGGGCGTGGTGTCCAATCTCGCAAATCAGTCATTTAATGCTCCCATCTAATAGAGACAGGAGCATAAAAGGTGGATTACGCAAACAGGAAAATTGTCACCCTCATTTCTCTCTTATTGCGGCGCGATCCACGGAGACCGCTTTGACGAGCGCCACGACCTGATCGCCCACTGCAAGGCCCAGATCATCGACCGAACGCCGCGTCAGTCGCGCACCCAGACGCCGCCCCTGAAAGTCGAGCGCGACGTGAGCATTCGGCCCTTCTCCCGCTTCAATCGCCACAATGGAAACCGGCAGCACGTTGCGGATACTGATCGCATCTGGTGCCTTGCGCGCAATGGAGACATCGCGTGCGCGAACCCGAAGGCGCACATGCATGTTCTGTTTAAGCCCGGCATCGCTGAGCTGGAATGTCGTCCCGCCAAGATCGATTTCGGCAAGTTTGTAGCGCTCATCATAAGCCGAAACCGAGCCTTCAAGCAGCACACCAGCGCCGTCGCCGTCCCCGTCAATCAGTGGGAAAATCTCGGCAGCCTCGCCACTGGCTTTCACCTTGCCGCCCGATAGAAGAACGATTTCATCGGCAAGCCGCGCAACCTCGTCGATTTCGTGGCTGACATAGACGATCGGCACATGGCTTTCATCACGAAGCCGCTCGATAAAGGGCAAAATCTCCTGCCTGCGTGCATGATCCAGAGAGGACAGCGGCTCATCCAGCAGCAAAAGTGCTGGATCAGACAAAAGCGCACGACCAATGGCCACGCGCTGGCGTTCGCCGCCCGAAAGAGTTGCCGGACGACGATCCAAGAGATGATCGATGCCAAGCAGCGCCACAACCTCGTCAAAGCTGCGGCTGTTCTGGCGTTTTCCGGCCCAGCGCGCATAAGTGAGGTTTCGCTTCACACTCATATGCGGAAACAGCCGCGCTTCCTGAAACACATAGCCGATACGGCGTTTTTCAGGTGGCAGGTTGATACCCTTTTCGGCATCGAAAAGCGTGAAATCACCGACAGCGATGCGCCCGCTTTCCGGACGCAGCGTTCCGGCAATCATCTTGAGAAGCGTTGTTTTGCCAGCGCCCGAATGGCCAAACAGAGCCGTGACACCCCAACGGGCGGCAAAATCTGCTTCAACCGCGAATTTGCCATTGCGGCCAGCGACGGAAACTTCAAGACCGCTCATTTCGCTTCTCCTGCAAGCCTGCGCTGCAACCATTCAGACAACACCACGGCAGCAATGGAAATGGCTGCAGAAATCGCTATCAGACGGAAAGCTTCGGCGTCGCCTGTCGGCGTTTGCAAAAGCGCGTAGATCGCCAGCGAAAGCGTTTGCGTTTCGCCCGGAATGTTGGAAACAAACGTGATGGTCGCGCCGAACTCGCCGAGCGCCTTGGCAAAGCCAAGCACCGCACCCGCCAGAATGCCCGGCAGCAAGGGCGGCAAAATCACCGTGAAAAAAGCAATAAACCTGTTGGCGCCCAACGTGCGCGCCGCTTCCTCAAGCCCACGATCAAGCCCTTCAATCGAGAGGCGAATAGGGCGAACAAGCAATGGAAACGCCATGACGCCTGCAGCAAGAGCTGCACCGGTCCAGCGGAAGGAAAAGGAAAGGCCAAGCCATTCCTGCAACGGCGCGCCAAGCGCACCACGCGATCCAAACAGGATCAGCAGAAGATAACCCGTCACCACCGGTGGCAGAACCAGCGGCATGGTGACAATAGCCTGTACCAGAGACTTGCCCGGAAAATTAAACCGGGCAAGAATCCACGCAACAAGAAAGGCAATTGGCAGAGCGACAACAATAGCGATCCCGGCAACCCGGAGCGACAGAGCAACAATCTGCCAGACATTGCCTTCCATCATTACTGAGCGGCCTCTGCAGCGCCTACAAAGCCCTTGTCCTTGATGATCGCCTGGCCGGCATCGCTTTCAAGGAACGCAAGGAATGCCTTGGCGGCATCATTTTCATTCTTTGCAATCAGTGCTGCAGGATAAAGGATTGGAGCATGGCTCGAAGCCGGGAAGCGATAGGCTTCAACGAGTTCAGGCGCAGCCGCACGATCCGATGCATAGACGATTGCGGCCTTCACTTCGGCGCGGCTCACATATTGCAGCGCAACGCGCACGTTTTCGGTGAAAACGGCGTTCTTTTCGATGTCTTTCCAGATATCGAGCTTTTCAAGCGCTGCCTTGCCATATTTGCCGGCAGGAACGTTCGACGGATCACCCATTGCAAAACGGCCAGCGCTGAGCAGTTCCTTGGCTTCACCCTTCGGCGTTTCCTTCTGCGTTGCAATCACCAGCGCGTTGCCCGCAATCACCTTGCGCGATGCCTTGTCGATCAGGTCGGCTTTCTCGACATAATCCATCCAGTCGAGATCGGCAGAAATGAAAATCTGTGCCGGAGCACCCTGCTCGATCTGCTTTGCCAGAACCGAAGACGAAGCAAAGGAAGCCACAACTTCCGTGCCGTCCTTGGCCTTGATCTGCTTGGCGGCTTCCTCGATCACATCCTTCATGCTGGCTGCAGCAAAGACCGTGACCTTTTCGGCAGCATGTGCAACCGATGCAGCACCGGCTGCAACCGTAATAAGAAACGCAGCGATAAGTTTTTTCATTGTCGACCTCCATAGAGCCCGTGTTTCGGGCAAACATCATCACACGCCGGAAAAAATCCGCCGCCGTTTGTTCGAGCATCAAGACCTGTCGAGATGCTCAACTTGCGATGATGGGTATGATGGAGGCAAACGCGACCCGGATGCCGTCAGACCCTTTTCACACGGGCGTCCATGCAAAAGCCGCCCAGAATTTCCGTAACGAATTCATATCGTTCCGAAAACATGGCCACCTTAAAGGGGAGTATTAGCTTTGGCTAGTGCTGATAAGAATGATGCGGCAAAAAGGGCCGCATCATCAAAGCGCATCCCGAAAAGTGTGAAGCGGTTTTCGGACTAAGATGCGCGTTCAAAAAAAGTTAGCGTCCGATGTGCTTGTGGCTTGAGCCACGCAGCTTGGCGAGCTTGACCTGCTTTTCGCGCTCCGCGAAACGAGCGCGATCTTCCGGCGTGCGTTCGTCATAACAACCAGCGCAGGAAATGCCTTCCTCGAAGAACTGCGAAAGCTTGTCTTCTGCAGTGATTGGACGGCGGCAGGCGCGGCAAAGCTCGATATCGCTTTCCGTTAGACCATGACCGATTGCCACGCGTTCATCGAACACGAAGCATTCGCCGTTCCACATGCTTTCTTCTTTTGGCACGTCTTCGAGATATTTCAGAATACCGCCCTTGAGGTGGAAAACATCATCAAAGCCGAGACCCTTGACGAAGGCGGTTGCCTTCTCACAACGGATGCCACCCGTGCAGAACATGGCAATCTTCTTGCCTTCAAGCTTGTCGCGGTTCTGCTCCACCCATTCCGGAAATTCGCGGAATGTTTTGGTGTTCGGGTCAAGCGCGCCTTCAAAAGTACCGATGGCATATTCATAATCATTGCGCGTATCGACAACGACCGTGTCTTCATCGGCAATCAGCGCGTTCCAATCTTTAGGCGCAATATATGTGCCGACGCTTTTCAGCGGATCAATACCCTCGACGCCCATTGTGACGATTTCGCGCTTCAAACGCACCTTCATGCGATAGAAAGGCATTTCAGTTGCATGTGAGTATTTCAATTCCGGATTAGCAAGACCTGGGACAGCCGTAATATATTTAACAAGCTTTTCGATAGCATCTGCGGAACCTGCAACCGTGCCGTTAATGCCTTCCGCAGCCAGCAATAGCGTTCCTTTGATTCCATTCGCGCAGCACAGCTCAGCGAGCGGCTCACGCAGGCTTTCATATTGCGGCAATGGCGCAAAGCAATAAAGGGCGGCAACGGTAAATGGCAAATTGCTCATAGGTTCTATCTCTTTTAAATTTACTTCGACCTAGTCCTCGAACGCGGCAAATTCAAGTTATTTATCCCCGACTACTCAGGTGCAGCGACAATCTGGCTTCGATGACCGTAGTTTTCAGAGGAGAAACCAGATGTTTGATACCGAAACTTTCGCAGCAGTCATCTCCATGGCCAATGATGCGGACATTGAGCCAGCCGCTTTGTTGGCAGTTGCCGAAGTGGAAAGTGGCGGACGGGCGCTGTTTCCTGTCGCGGATAGAAAAGAACCGGCAATTCGCTTCGAGGGTCATTATTTTGATCGCAGGCTGTCTGGCCGTATCCGCGAACAGGCGCGTCAGATGGGACTGGCCTCACCAGAAGCCGGACGCGTGCGCAACCCCAAGATGCAACGTGAGCGCTGGCTGCTGCTGGAGCGTGCCATGAGCATTCACCGTCAGGCAGCGCTTGAATCTACCTCATGGGGCTTGGGTCAGGTGATGGGCGCCCACTGGAAATGGCTTGGTTATCGCAGCATTGATGAATTGGTAAACGAGGCACGCAGCGGCGTCACAGGGCAAGTCTCGCTGATGCTCAAATTCATCGAAAAGGCCGGTTTGAAGCCAACTTTACAGGCAAAAGACTGGCGCGATTTTGCGCGCCGCTACAATGGCCCCGCCTTCTCGCGCAATCAATATGATAGCCGCATGGCCGCAGCCTATGAGCGATGGAGCCGCAGTTTATGCCACTTAATGAAAGCGGCGTGACGCTGCCGGGCCGCGTATCGGTTTTGATACGTGCGGTAGACAAACAAGGCCATGCGCTTTAAATCGGTTTTAGCCATTCAATTTCCAGCAGAAGAGCAAACCTATGCCGCAGAAAACCGATCTTCTCGTTCCCGTCCTGCAAGGCCAGCCGGTCATTCCCGTCTTGCTGATTGAGAAGGTCGAACACGCGGTTCCGCTTGCACGCGCTTTGGCCAAGGGTGGATTGCCGGCCATCGAAATCACCCTGCGCACAGCGGCAGCACTCGACGCAATTCGCGCAGTCGCATCAGAAGTGCCGGAAGCGATCGTTGGAGCGGGCACCATTCTCAATGCCAAGCAATATGAGGAGGCAGCCAAGGCTGGTTCACGCTTCATCGTAAGTCCTGGCGCAACGAAGTATATTCTCGCTGCAGCTGATGACAGTGATGTGCCGCTTCTGCCTGCGGCAATCACCCCGAGCGAAATGCTTGCTCTTCGCGAAGAAGGCTACACGCATCTCAAGTTTTTCCCGGCAGAACAGGCAGGCGGCGCACCGTTCCTCAAGGCCCTTTCCTCACCACTGGCAGGATTAACCTTCTGCCCAACTGGCGGCATCAGCCTGGGCAATGCGAAGACCTATCTATCGCTGCCAAATGTGGTCTGTGTCGGTGGCTCATGGGTTGCCCCGAAAGAACTGCTGGAAGCAGGCGACTGGGACGGCATCACCAAGCTTGCCGCGGAAGCCGCAGCTTTAAAGGCCTGAGTGTTAAACGGTAAAATAAAAAAGGGGCCGACAAGGCCCCTTTTGCTTATCTTGATTCCGCAGATAGTCAGTTCGTTTCAGTGAACTTCGCTACCGTCAAGAATGTAACGGCATTACCGCTAAACTGACCGGAGCGTTCACTCGGTAAGTTACCCCGCTGGAAACCAGCCGTATAGACCATAGCAGGAGCCGAACGCAGCGCATCATTACGCAGAACTGCATTGGTTGCCGGCGCAGTCTGTGCGACAGACTCTGTAGACATCGCGACTGCAGAAGCAGGCATTGCGGCTGGCTGAACCATAGGCGCTGGACGCGCGGCCGAGGCAGCAATGCGACGATCACCCTTGCCCGTTGAACGCACACCGGTTTTTGCTCCATGCCCAACGGCAGCAACATGCGAACGCGATGGAGTTGTCTTTGAAACAGAGGCAGTCTTGACTGGCGCAATCTTCACTGGCTGAGGCTTAGCGACAGCAACTTGCTGTGCTTCAAAATCATCCCGTGGTGGCGCAATAAGCTCGCTGATTTCATCCTTTTTGGAAACCATTGCCAATTGCGTATCGGCCCGTGGAGCTTCCTTGGGCAGTGGATAGGAAGCAGCATTGCCCTGGGCAATCACATTGCCTGCATCTGCAACCGTTGCCTCGGCCTGCGGATTGTTATTAACGATCTGAGCAATCGCATCCTGCGGGTTTTCTTGCGCTGGTTGCGGACGCATCGCGGGAACGACAGCCGAAGCCAATTGTGATGCAGTTTCCTGTTGCGGACGCATTGATGGGACTGGAACAAAACCGGTTAGCATCGCGTTAGTCCCAGCATCAGCGACTTGTTGTGCGGCACCCTCGTCCGGCATTGCCGCTGCTGCCAGAGCAATCGCATCCTGTGCTGCGTTAGCAGGCTTACGAGAAGGAATAGGAACATTGAATGCAACCACAGGCGCTTCTTCCACTTGCTGTGGTGCCTGTATGATGGCTTCAGGGCGCGGAGCCTGCATCGGAATCGGTGCATCACGTGCCGGAAGCGCAGCGATCATGGCTTCGGGTTGAGGCGTTTGTACCGGCACAGCAGGTGTTGGAGCCTGACGAACAGGAGCAGCACGTGCCGGACGCGACGCGGCAGGAGCAACATCACCATTATCTTCTTCTTCGTCAGCGCCTCCGCCGCCGAAGAGAGCACCAAACAAAGTCTTGCTTTTACGCGGAGCAGAGTTACTTGCCATCATAACGTTACCGCCGCTTGCCTTCTGCCGTTCGATCATAGCAAGAGCCTGTTCATACCCCGGCAGTGGCTTGCCATCAGCAGGAATATGCGCCGTTTTTCCGTCCGGGAACAGAGCGAGCAGCTCGCGACGGCTCATACGTGGCCAGGAGCGGACATTGCCAACATCCATATGGGTAAAAGGGGAGCCTGAACGCGGATAATAGCCGACGCCACCGATCTGATAACGCATACCGATAGCGCGAAGTTTGGCGAGTGGAACACCCGGAATGAAAAAATCCATCGCACGGCCAAGCGTGTGCTGGCTCTTTTTAGCAACGCCACTCGTCTTGGAACGCAGCATGTTATTCGTTGCGGGCGAACGATAAGCGGAAACAACCGTGATATACTGGTTCGAACCGGTTGAGCGATACACTTGCCAAACGAGATCGAACAGCCGCGGGTCCATTCTCGTCGGTTCATTACGACGCCAATCACGCAAGAAAACATTCAGCTTCTTCAAACCGTCCGGCAAAAATTTGCCATTCTTTTTGAAGGTGATTTCTGCTTTTTCACCCGTATGAACATAATAGAGCTTCAGCGTGCGCGTTTCGGCAGACGCCTGCGAAGGCGCTAACGCCGTTACGACCGCCGCCGCAACCAAAGCTGTCGAAGCAGACGCTCGAACCTGGGAAGCCGAATTGAACAAACCCGTCCAGACTTTCGCCAACCGCGCTTTGATAGTCGATATGCTGCTCATCGAATTATATCGCCTTACCGTGTTGTCCGCCCTAAAGGCCGTATCAGAGTTCCAAGAAACGAATATGCGTGAACCCTTATTGTCGGATTTAATGGTTAATGGACGCTTAGTGAACAACAAATGAGGAAACACCATGGCAAAAAAGACACAGGGGCGCATCTATTTTTATCATGGTAAAAAATTATTAACAATCTTCTGAGATGCTAACATTCTGGCAACACTCACAGGCATTGCAACATTTCATTAATATTTTCAGTTTCTTATCTGTTTTAAGCGCGCAAAATTTGCGGCTGATTGCCCTCTTTATAGCTTAAATCTTCGTCTTCTTTCTTCGACGAGATAGACGCCACATCGATGCCATATTCTTTCAATTTTCGATAAAGTGTTGTTCGGCCAATACCCAAACGACGAGCAACCTCACTGATTTGACCATCATAATGCCCTATCGCGAAGCGGATCATCTCTTCTTCAGCAGCGGCCAGTGTCCGCACTTGCCCCTCTGGCGTGACACCCCTGATGGCACCCGCGAGCCGAACCTCGTGAGAATGACCGGATAGCCTGGGAGTCGAAGATATATTTGCGCGCGGATAACTAACGCCGCCAAAAATATCCATATTGCGGAAATCATGCACTGTTAGCGCATGTTCTTCACAAAGAAGAACTGCCTGATAGATTGCATTTTTGAGTTCACGAACATTGCCGGGCCAATCATAGCTTTTTAGCCCCTCCATCACAGCAGGTGTAATCCCGGTGAGATGCCCTAAGCGTTCTTCGCTCGCAAAATGCATCAGAAACTGATGCGCAAGAATTGGAATGTCTTCCAGCCGATCTCTTAGTGGTGGCAAAGTAATATGGAATGAAGAAAGCAATTGATAAAGGCCAGGGTGAAAGCGGCCCATATGAACAAAATCGGCTAGCACTCTGCTATTAGATGCAATAATGCGGGTATCTGATAGCAACGCATTATCTGTCGTCTTCTGTAACCCTCGCATCGCTTCAAAAAGACGACCTTGCGTCCGATAAGGCAGGGCACTTATCTCATCAAAAAACAGTGTACCGCCCTGTGCTTCTGCTAGTTTTCCAGCAATACGGATAGGTGGCTGAACCAAGGTCGACCCACGATCATCATTTGATTGACCAAACAGCACTTCATTGGTGTTTTGCTTTGCAATCACGCGACAATCAATGGCAACGAACGCGCCTTGCCAACGTGTACCACCGCTGCTGATGGCACGCGCAAGTGTTTCCTTGCCTGTACCATATTCACCTTCAATGAGAAGCGGTGAATCAAGCTGCATCACCCGTCTTGCAAGCGTTGAGACATTTTCCATCTCCTGACTTTTCATGACAAGCTCAGATAGCAAGATATGCGACTTCTGAGTCGTCCGTGTTCGCTTTAACTCCTGCGAAAGCGAATCAAGCTTGAATGCATTTGCAACGGAGACTTGCATACGTTCAAAAACAACCGGCTTCGTCATAAAATCAGTGGCACCGAGCCGAATAGCTTGCATCGCTTTTTCGACTTCATCGACTTGAGCAATTGCAATAACGGGAACTTTGACATTGGCCTGCCGCATCCGGGCAAGAACCGCACAACCATCCAGATCAGGCATAGACAGATCAAGCAGAACGAGCGCTATATCTTTGCGGTTAGTGATGAAACCAAGCGCATTGATACCGCCATCCGCGAGAATGCTTCTGTGCCCCATACGCAACACAGCAGCCTCAAGGCTTCTGCGCTGTATCGGATCATCGTCGACTATAAGAATACGCGTACTCATTAATTGCTTATCTATCAGCGGTTTATATGATGGTGTATCCCAATAACTAGTATATGTCTTATTTCAGGCGTGCATTTGCAGTCGCGCTTTCGTTGAATGCAACCCCTCATATGATCGGAGCTTATTTCATCCTCAGAATAGTTCTATGATTTAGGATGGCACCTTGCCCCTTGGCGTCTTGAAAAAGACATGCGAGAAGAAGGCAACAGGAGAATGCTATGACCTTTGCCATGAAACGTTTTTCGAAGTCTGCGATGCTCGACACCATGCCTCATATGCCAGCCGGTGATACGGGAGCTGCCACGAAGGCTGACCTTGGAAAGCTGCCCGAGTGGAATCTGGCTGACCTCTACCCTTCTGCTGAGAGCGCTGAATTGAAAGCCGATCTCGAAAAGGCGGCAAAGGATGCAGCCGATTTTGAAGCCCGCTGGAAAGGCAAACTCGGTGAAGAAGCGGCAAAGGCCAATGGCGTAAATTTTGCCGATGCGATCAAGGAATATGAGGGTCTAAGCGAACTCATGGGCCGCATCGCTTCATTCGCGGGCCTTTATTACTACGGCGACACAACCGATCCAAAGCGCATGAAACTATTCGGTGATGTGCAACAGAAACTGACTGACGCCAACACGCCGCTGATTTTCTTCAGCCTAGAAATCAACCGCATCGATGACGACGTGCTTGAAAAGGCGATGGCCTCCAATCCCTCGATCGGCCACTACCGCCCATGGCTGGAAGATCTTCGTCTCGACAAACCCTATGAGCTTGACGACAAACTGGAACAGCTTTTCCACGAAAAATCGATCACCGGCTACAGCGCTTGGAACCGACTGTTCGATGAAACCATGTCGAGCCTGCGTTTTGAAATCGATGGCGAAGAACTGGCCATCGAGCAGACGCTCAACATGCTGCAGGACGCAGATGGTGCCTTGCGCAAAAAGGCATCGGAAGCGCTTGCCAAGACTTTCGGCGCAAACCTGCGCACTTTCACGCTGATTACCAATACGCTGGCCAAGGACAAGGAAATCTCCGACCGCTGGCGTGGTTTTCAAGACATTGCCGACAGCCGCCATCTTGCCAATCGCGTTGAACGTGAAGTTGTCGATGCGCTCAGCAGTGCCGTTGAAGCAGCCTATCCGCGCTTGTCACATCGCTACTATGCGTTGAAAGCCAAGTGGCTCGGCCTCGAAAAGCTGGAGAACTGGGATCGCAATGCGCCGCTGCCGGAAACACCGCAGGCGCTGATCTCGTGGGATGAGGCGCGCAAAACCGTGCTTTCCGCCTATGGCAACTTCGCGCCGGAAATGGCCGAGATCGCCAAGAAATTCTTCGACAAGAACTGGATTGACGCGCCAGTGCGTCCGGGCAAGGCGCCGGGTGCTTTTGCGCATCCAACCGTACCTTCCGCCCATCCTTATGTGCTGCTCAACTATATGGGCAAGCCGCGCGATGTGATGACGCTTGCGCACGAGCTTGGCCATGGCGTGCATCAGGTGCTGGCCGGCGAACAGGGTGCGCTTATGGCATCGACGCCACTCACACTGGCTGAAACGGCTTCCGTTTTTGGTGAGATGCTCACGTTCCGCTCGCTGCTTGAACGCACCACCAACAAGCGCGAACGCAAGGCCATGCTGGCTCAGAAGGCCGAGGACATGATCAATACAGTCGTGCGCCAGATCGCTTTCTACCAGTTCGAGCGTCGTGTTCACACCGAGCGCCGCGAAGGCGAACTGACATCAGAGCGTATCGGCGAAATCTGGATGGACGTGCAGCGCGAAAGCCTTGGCGATGCGGTCAATCTCAATCCGGGTTACGAAACCTTCTGGACCTATATTCCGCACTTCATCCATTCGCCGTTCTACGTCTATGCCTATGCTTTCGGTGATTGTCTGGTAAACTCGCTTTATGCCGTCTACCAGAACTCGGAAAAAGGCTTCCAGCAGAAGTATTTCGACATGTTGAAAGCGGGTGGCACCAAGCACCACAAGGAACTGCTGGCGCCATTTGGCCTTGATGCAACTGATCCGGATTTCTGGAGCAAAGGCCTGTCGGTGGTGGAAGGCATCATCGACGAACTCGAAGCCATGGAAGACTGAGCAAATTCGTGACCCACAAGGGTTTGAATAGGGGTTTGAATAGGCCGCAAATCCTTTTTCGGGATGACAAGGCGGGCCGCGATGTTTTATTCGCGGCTCCGTCTTCGATTATCCGTGCCGATACGCCAGATACGTTCGAAGCAGCATGGAAGGCCCTGCAACGCGCCCATAATGCGGGCAAATGGCTTGCAGGCTACCTCTCTTATGAAGCGGGCTATTTGCTAGAACCCAAACTGAAAGAGCTTCTGCCGGAAGGTCGCAAAGCGCCGCTTTTATGCTTTGGTGTCTTCGATGGCCCATCAGACGAAGCCTTGCACACGCGCAGCGATGACAACATCACGTACTTATGTGAACCGGTTGCCCAATCGTCGCTGGAGGATTACCAGCTGAAGTTTGCGCGCCTTCACCAGCATTTGCGCGAAGGCGATTGCTATCAGGGCAATCTGACATTTCCGGTTCACGCTGAATGGGATGGCGATCCGCTCGTGCTGTTCAACACGCTCGCAAAGCGTCAACCCGTTCGCTATGCGACCTATTGCGATCTCGGCGGCCCGATCATCCTGTCGCGTTCGCCGGAACTGTTCTTTGAAGTAGATAGCGAAGGTTATATCGAAACACATCCGATGAAGGGCACCATGCCGCGCGGTGCCACCCCTTTTGAGGATGAAGCCAACCGCCTGTTCCTGATGAACGACCCTAAAAATCAGGCGGAAAACCGCATGATCGTCGACCTGTTACGTAATGACATTTCATTGGTCAGCGAAGTCGGATCACTTGATGTACCCGAACTTTTCCGCGTCGAAACTTATCCAACTGTTCATCAGATGATTAGCCGGGTACGTGCAAAGCTTCAAGACAATCTGCCGCTGCGCGCGATTTTTGCAGCGCTTTTCCCATGTGGCTCCATTACCGGCGCGCCGAAAATCAGCGCGATGGAAATTCTGCGCAAACTAGAAAGCGACCCGCGCGACATCTATTGCGGCTCGCTCGGCTGGATCGAGCCGGGTGGGCGTATGCGGTTCAATGTTGCCATCCGCACGATCTCGCTTCTTGAGCAAAATCGTGCAATCTTCAATGTCGGGGGCGGCGTGGTCTTCGATTCCACAGCGCAAGCGGAGTATGAGGAATGTCTTCTGAAAGCACGGTTCGCGACGGGACAGCGACCAGCCATGCGGACCCAGACTATCAGCTGATCGAGACCATGCGCTGGGAGCCTCTTTCGGGTATCCTGCGTTGCGATCTTCATATGGCGCGGCTGGAAAACTCCGCGAGAGAGCTTGGCTTCCGCTACAACATGGAAACGGTGCATAAGAAGATCGCCGAGATCAGCGCCGGGGACAGCCCACTCAAACTGCGCCTGACCCTTGCTCCGGACGGTCTCGTCGAGATTGCGGCTTTTCCTTATGAGCCGTTGCAGCCACAGACTGTCTGGCGCATCGCAGTGGCAGAAACGCGTCTGAAACACGATGATGCCTTGCTGGGCCACAAGACCACGCGGCGTGAGGCCTATATTTCAGCCCGTGAAGAATATTCTTCAGCCGAGGTGGATGAAGCCATTCTGCTCAACGAACGTGGCGAAGTGTGTGAAGGCACCATCACATCGATTTTCCTCGATATCGGCGGCACGACCTGTGTCACCCCTGCCCTTTCCTGCGGCCTGCTTGATGGTGTTCTGCGGCGCGAGCTTTTGAACAACAGCGTGGTTCAGGAAGGCATCGTGACAGTGGATGATCTTACCCGCGCGCGCAACATTCTTGTTGGCAATTCATTGCGTGGAATGATCCGCGCTCAGTTGGTTATGATATAAATTCGTTAAACACGTTTGCTGTCATAGACTTGTGACGTTTCTTTCTTTCTATGAACCTGTGCTATCGTAGCAAAATGAGTAATTCCGCATCCCGGAAATACCAAGCGCGGCATTCTTGCGGCAGGAGAGAGAAAGAAAATGGCGAAAGCGAAATGGCCAGTCTATGGCGAAATTACCGGCTCTGTTATCATGATCGGCTTTGGCTCGATCGGGCGCGGTACCCTGCCACTGATCGAACGCCATTTCAAATTCGACAAGTCCCGTCTGGTCGTCATTGATCCATCTGAGAAGAACCGCAAGATCCTAGATGACAAGGGTATCCGCTTCATCAAGGAAGCGATCACCGAGGACAATTATAAGAAAATCCTTGGGCCTCTGATCAAGGAAGGCGAAGGCCAACCGTTCATCGTCAATCTGTCGGTCGACACTGGTTCGCTCGATTTGATGCGTTACAGCCGTGAACAAGGCGCACTCTATATTGATACGGTTGTTGAGCCATGGCTTGGCTTCTATTTCGATGAAAAAGCCGACAATGCCGCGCGCACAAATTATGCACTGCGTGAAACGGTGCGTGCTGAAAAGAAAAAGCATCCGGGCGGCCCTACCGCTGTTTCCTGCTGCGGCGCAAATCCCGGCATGGTGTCGTGGTTTGTAAAAAAGGCGCTGATTGACCTCGCCACCGAACTCAAATTGGAATTTGAAGAGCCTGCCACCGATGACCGTCAGGGCTGGGCGAAGCTCATGAAGAAGGTCGGCGTGAAAGGCGTTCATATCGCAGAACGCGACACCCAACGCGCCAAAGAACCAAAGCCATTTGATACATTCTGGAACACATGGTCGGTCGAGGGTTTTATTTCTGAAGGCTTGCAGCCTGCCGAGCTTGGCTGGGGCACCCACGAAAACTGGAAACCGAAGAATGCTCGCAAGCAGAAGAAAGGCAACAAGGCTGCGATCTTCCTTGAACAACCCGGCGGTAACACGCGCATTCGCACCTGGTGCCCGACCCACGGCGCACAATATGGCCTGCTTGTAACCCACAATGAAGCAATTTCGATTGCCGATTTTTTCACTGTGCGCAGCAAGAAGGGCAAGCTCGAATATCGCCCGACCTGTAACTATGCCTATCATCCAAGCAATGTTGCCATTCTCTCGCTTGACGAAATGTTTGGCGGCAGTGGACGCGCACAGACGGTCCAGCATGTGCTTGAAGAAGAAGAAATTCTCGACGGTTCGGATGAGCTGGGGGTTTTGCTCTATGGTCACGACAAAAACGCCTATTGGTATGGCTCGCAGCTGAGCGTCGAAGAAGCGCGTAAGCTCGCGCCTTATCAGAACGCGACAGGTCTACAGGTTTCTTCTGCCGTTCTGGCAGGCATGGTGTGGGCGCTGGAGAACCCTGAAAGCGGTATCGTCGAAACTGATGAAATGGACTATCGACGCTGCCTTGAAGTACAGCTCCCCTATTTGGGACCAGTCAAAGGCTATTATACCGACTGGAACCCGCTGGAAGGACGTGGTGTCCTGTTCGAAGAAGACCTCGACACCAAAGACCCTTGGCAATTCCGCAACATTCTGGTGCGCTAAAACAAACGGGATTGCCCGGCCTTTGCCGGGCAATTTCGATTGCGACAGTTGCGCAACAGTCTTGCAATCCTGATAAAAGGGACTTGTATTCGTTTAAATTTCCATACATCACACGATAAACACTCTTATGGAGAAAATGGACATGAAACGCTTCCGCATTATTGGCTCTACGGCAATCGTGTCGCTCGCGCTTGCAGGTTGTGTGGCAACCGGCCCTGGCGGTGGCGGCAATGTCCCGGTCGTCAATCGCGCGCCATCTGGCATTGATGGTTCCTGGGTCGATCCAAACGGGATCGTGTCATCTTTTAATGGCGGTATTTTTGAAACGCGCGCCACTGATACAAACGAAAAGCTGGCTGAGGGGAATTATCGTTACCAGTCTCCCCAGCTGGTTGAAATCGACATGCGTTCAATCGTGCGTGGCACCTCGTCCCGCGTAAACTGCGCTCTCGTTTCGCAAAACCAGCTTAATTGTACATCCTCGGCAGGCTCGCGCTTCTCGCTCACCCGTCGCGGCTAATCGCTATCCAAACAGTTGATTGGGCGGTACACGTGGCGAGCGTGTGCCGCTTTTTAGTTGGTTCTCGTCTGTGATGGCTGATAAATTAACAGTCTTGAGCACTGTCAGGATTGTAATTTACCTTTTTTTCTCTAGTTTTCCGGCAGCGTAGGAACAGGAAGATGAATGAGATGGATAAAGTAATCACATCCCCGGAAAACCAATGTGCAAAGCAACCCAAAGTTGGTGTTCTGCTGGTCAATCTCGGCACCCCGGATGGTACGAGTTATACTCCAATGCGCCGTTATCTGGCCGAGTTTCTCTCGGATCGCCGCGTCATCGAATGGCCACGTCTTTTCTGGTATCCAATTCTTTACGGCATCGTGCTCACCGTGCGCCCAAAGCGCTCCGGAAAACTTTATGATCGCATCTGGAACCGCGAGAAAAATGAATCGCCGCTTCGCACCTTTACCCGTGCGCAAGGCGAAAAACTTGCGGTAGCGCTAAAAGATCAACCGAATGTCATCGTCGACTGGGCCATGCGCTATGGTCAGCCTTCGATTGAGGAAGTGACGGACCGGCTGCTGAAACAGGGCTGCGAACGCATCGTGATGTTCCCGCTCTATCCGCAATATTCGGCAACCACGACCGCCACTGTAAATGATAAATTCTTTGAGGTGCTGATGAAAAAGCGCTTCATGCCAGCGGTCCGCACGATTCCTTCCTATGAAGTTGAGCCAGTCTATATCGAGGCGCTCGCGCAGTCGATTGAGAAGCATCTGGCAACACTCGATTTCAAGCCGGAAGTCATCCTTGCTTCCTATCACGGCATTCCGAAGAGCTATTCGGACAAGGGCGATCCCTATCGTTCGCAATGTCTTGAAACATCACGGCTTTTGCGTGCTCGACTTGGCATGGATGACAAACAGTTCCGTTCCACCTTCCAGTCGCGTTTTGGACCGGAAGAGTGGCTTCAGCCCTACACTGACGAAACCCTTGTGGAACTGGCGAAGCAGGGCGTTAAATCTGTGGCGGTTCTCAACCCCGGTTTTGTGGTCGATTGTCTGGAAACGGTGGATGAAATCGGCCACGAAGCAGCAGAAGAATTTCATGAGGCCGGTGGTGAAAACTTCAGCCATATCCCATGCCTCAATGACAGCGAAGAGGGCATGAAAGTGATCGAAACACTCGTCCGTCGTGAGTTGCAGGGTTGGGTTTAATTTAAAGGGTTTGGATAATGACTGGTTTTGACATTACGCTGCTGATTTTAGCTGCACTCGTTCTGATTACGCTTTTTGCTGGCATCAAGACTGTGCCCCAAGGCTATAACTACACAGTCGAGCGTTTTGGCCGCTACACCCGCACGCTGATGCCGGGCCTCAATCTCATCGTGCCTTTCTTTGATCGCATTGGTGCAAAGCTCAATATGATGGAACAGGTGCTCGACGTTCCAACGCAGGAAGTTATCACCCGCGACAATGCAATCGTGGGTGTCGATGGCGTGGCTTTCTATCAGGTACTCAACGCAGCACAGGCCGCTTATCAGGTTTCCAATCTGCAATATGCAATCCTGAATCTCACCATGACAAATATCCGTTCTGTTATGGGCTCAATGGATCTGGACGAACTGCTTTCCAACCGTGATGCGATCAATGATCGCCTGTTGCGTATCGTCGATGATGCAGCGCATCCATGGGGTCTGAAAATGACCCGTGTAGAGATTAAAGACATTAACCCACCGGCTGATATTGTGACCTCAATGGCACGCCAGATGAAGGCGGAGCGCGATAAGCGTGCGCAGGTTCTGGAAGCAGAGGGCGACCGCAATGCGCAGATTTTGCGTGCTGAAGGTCAGAAGCAATCCCAGATTCTGGAAGCTGAAGGTAAGCTCGAAGCTGCAAAACGCGAAGCTGAGGCGCGTGAACGTCTGGCGGAAGCAGAAGCACGCGCAACGACACTTGTTTCTGATGCTGTGGCGAGCGGCAACGTGCAAGCACTCAACTATTTTGTTGCGCAGAAATATACCGAGGCACTCGGCAATATCGCCAGCGCCAAGAACCAGAAAGTGGTATTGATGCCACTTGAAGCAAGCTCGGTGATTGGCTCGCTGGCTGGTATCGGTGCGATCGCCAAGGAAGTGTTTGGCGATGGCAACCATTCGGTTGACCCGACACCGACTGCGCCAGCACCACGCTCGCGCAGCGTTCCCACCACTCGTAGCTAAAACAGGCAGGGCGTCATGATTATCAATTTCCTGTCACAGCTTGGGCTTTGGGGCTGGTTCGTTTTAGGACTCGTCCTGCTCATTCTGGAAATTCTGGCGCCCGGCATTTTCTTCATCTGGTTTGGCCTTGCAGCCCTTATAACAGGTGTCCTGGCTTTCCTGCTCGGTTCAATTGCGGACTTCGGTTGGCAATTGCAAATCGTGCTGTTTCTCGTTTTTGCTGTGGTTTTTGCGCTGGTGGGACGCCGCGTTTTTGGCTCCAGCGGCCGTCAGGATGAACCACTGCTCAATCGTCGCGGAGATCAGCTGGTCGGTCAGCGCGCAACTCTTACCGAACCAATCATAAACGGTCGGGGCCGCATCCGCATCAATGACACGACATGGCGTATCAAAGGCCCGGACTTACCCGCAGGTACCGAGGTTCATATTGTGTCGTTTGATCCGATAACGCTTGAGATGGAAGTGGCAGTTTAAGCAGCCACTTCCGCAAACTCATGCTACCCCGATACGGAGCAGATCATGGAAGTGTACGAGGCCAATTGGTCGATTGTCTTCAACAACGATCAATGCGCCGATATGCTTTTCATTGATGAGACTTAGCGCTGCGCTTGTCAGCAAATTCTTATCAATCGTCCTCGGCTTACGTGTCATGATGTCATCAACAGTCAGTTCTGAAAGATTGCGGCTCAGATTTCGTGAAATATCGCCATCTGAAATAAAGCCTGCCAGCAGCCCATCCTGATCGACAACGATGACGCAACCGAAACTCTTCTGCGCCTGTACCTTCATGGCTTCCGGCATCTTTGTGCCAACAGTGACCAGCGGCAGACGGTCACCCTTATGCATGATTTCGCGCACATGAACGAGGCTCGCACCGAGTGAGCCTCCCGGATGGAAGGTTTTAAAATCTGTTGGGCTGAAACCGCGTGCTTCGAGAAGAGCAATTGCAAGCGCATCCCCAATGGCCAACTGCATCATTGTCGACGTGGTCGGAGCAAGTCCGTGCGGGCAGGCTTCTAGCGCCTTTGGCAGCAACAGCACGACATTGGCCGCACGTCCAAGGGCTGATTCCTCGCCCGCAGTAATTGCGATCAGCGGAATGCGGAAGCGCTGCGAATAGTTAACAATACCCTTGAGTTCCGCCGTTTCGCCGGACCAAGAAATCGCGAGAATGACGTCATCCTTGCCGATCATGCCAAGGTCGCCATGATTGGCTTCGGCAGAATGCACGAAGAAAGCCGAAGTGCCCGTGGAAGCGAATGTTGCTGCAAGCTTGGCACCAATATGGCCGCTTTTACCAACGCCTGTCACTACCAGACGGCCTTTAGAGCCAACGATCGTCTTTACTGCTTCAGCAAACGGTGCAGACAGGCCATTGTTCAGCGCATCTTCCAGCGCCAAAAGACCCGTATTTTCGGTTCTGATCGTGCGCAGAGCCGAGGCAATCGAATCCTCCGCAGGCGCGACTTCGTGTGTCGTGTCGAGCTTTGTCATGATGCCAACGGTTAGCGCCTTCATTGCAGCTTGTCCAAGCATTTGTTGACGCACATGAGAGCAGCGCCGGACGCTATAATCAATAAAGAATTAACCATGTGCGTTTACCGTTCAATTACCACGTTGCAACGATTTGAAGACAATATGCTTTTTGCGAATATCCCATCCGGCGCTCCCTCGCCTTTTGCCCGCAGGCTGAGAAGCCTGTTGCTGGCAGGATGCGCCTTGGCAATCAGCAATTCGCCAGCATTTTCTCAAGACGTCTCGCTACGCGGCAGCCTCGGCGACGACAACCTCTTCGTTTCTTCAAATGAAAACGACACCTATCGCGATGGCGATCCTGCAAATCTGAATACGTCTTCACAGGACGACTTTCAAGACGATTCCTACACCCCCCCTGCCCCGCCGAAGCCCACTGGGGCATCAGCAGCAACAAAGCTTTCAGAAGAAGAAGCTCCACGTTTTCTGGCCACCGACAATATGCCGGTTGGTGCGATCACAGTGCAAGAACGCGAAGATACCGGCCGTGCCCGCCGTGAGAACCTGCCTATGCTTCCTGAACAGGGTCGCCGTGCAACACAGGGAGCGGATCTATTCGCTCCAATCGGCATTCGTACTGGTAATTTCATACTGCGTCCCTCACTCGAACAAGGCATTCGCGCGACGACCAACGGTGACAACAGTTCGACAGGTTCAAGCGCCGTGTTGTCGGAAACAACTCTCCGTCTCAATGCGGAATCGGATTGGGGACGCCATGAGGCGAAAATCGATGCTTCCGGCACGATGAGCAAATCAATCTCCGGGCAGGACGTTTCAGAACCTCGCGTCGATGTTCAAGGCAATTTGCGTTTTGATTTGAGCGACCAGACAACCGTGAATGCAGGCGCAGGCTATAAGCTGCGCCGTGAAAGCGCATCAAGCCCCAACGGCGTGACGGATGCCTTGAAACGCCCGCTTGTCCATACGATCAACGGCAGCCTAGGCATCGAACGTGACACCGGGCTGGTATTTGGTCGCGCCACAGGTCGCCTTGAGCATGACAGCTACGGCAATGCAGAACTTTCGTCTGGTGGCACTGTCAGTCAGAAGGACCGCGACAATACCTATGCCAGCGTAACGCTGCGCGGCGGTTTCGCGATTTCGCCTGCGCTTAAGCCCTTCGCCGAAGTCGAACTCGGAAAGCGGATCTTCGATGAACGGGTAGACAGTAACGGCTATGAGCGCAGCGGCTCACAATATGGGTTGCGCGCAGGTCTCATGTTTGATCGCGGTGAAAAATTCAATGGCGAATTCTCAGCGGGCTACATGCGTGCCAATAGCGACGATTCCCGCCTCGCAGATGTCAGCGGCCCATCGCTTGCGGCAGCCATCAACTGGTCGCCATTACGTGGAACCGACGTACAGCTTTATGCCCGCACCATGGTGGATACCTCGACAACGCCGGGTGTTGCAGGCGCACTGCTACACTTTGCTAGCCTTGAGGTCACACGACGTGTACGCTCTGATCTAAGCCTCAACGGCAAACTTGATCTCAATATCCGCGACAACAAGGATGGCACTGGCACGGATTACACCATCGGCGCCCAGATTGGTGCGACATACTGGATCAATCGCTTTGTCGGCATTGATGCACGACTACGGCATGAGTTTCAAACCAGCCAGATTTCCTATCGCGAGTACCACGCCAACAGCATTTATGTTGGCATGAAAGTGCAGCGATAAAGCATGTCGCGAAAAAAAGACGGCTTGTGCCGTCCTTATACTTTTGTGGTGCCAAGGTTAAATCAAACAACGGTTGCAACGCGGGTTTCGGTGCGGCGGTCAAGCACGCCGCTCAAAACTGTGAGGCCAAGAGCACCCGCGACGAGAATTGCACCAACCCAAGGGGTTGAGACGAGACCGAGCTGGCTTTCGACCACCATGCCTCCGAGCCAGGCGCCAAGCGCAATGCCGAGATTGAACGCTGCAATATTCAGCGCGGAAGCGACATCGACAGCCCCCGGACGGTATTCCTTGGCAAGCTGCACCACATAGAGCTGCAGACCGGGAACATTTGCGAACTGCAGGAAGCCGAGGGCCGCAAGCGTGATCAGCGTGAAAAGCGGGGACACAGCACTAAAGCTGAACAGCACCAGCACAATCGCCTGCAACACGAACAGAACAGTCAGCGCACGCACCGGATCGGCGTTTGAAATGCGTCCACCGACGATATTGCCGATGGCAATGGCAATGCCATAAAGCACGAGAATGTAGCTGACGGAATCTGCGGAAAAGCCGGTAATATCCTGCAGGATCGGGGTGAGATAGGTGAAGGCCACAAACGTACCGCCATAACCAAGTGCCGTCATGCCATAGACAATCAGCAAGCGACCAGAGCCCAGAACACGCAGCTGATCCATGAGCGATGCTGGTTCAGCCTTCGGCAATGCACGCGGCAGAAGGGCTGCAATACCGACGAGAGCCACAAGGCCGATAGCCGAAACAGCCCAGAAGGTTGCACGCCAGCCAAAGTTCTGGCCGATCCATGTGCCGAGCGGCACGCCGGTAACGATTGCAATTGTCAGGCCCATGAACATCATGGCGATAGCCGAAGCACGTTTGTTTTCCGGCACGAGATCAGCCGCGATGGTGGCACCGACCGAGAAGAAAACGCCGTGCGCAAAGGCCGACAGCACGCGCCCGACCATCAGGATTTCATAGCTTGGGGCAGAAGCTGCAACCATGTTGCCAGCGATGAACAGCGCCATCAGGCCGAGCAGCAATGGCTTGCGTTCAAGACGACCGGTCAGGGCCGTGAGGATTGGAGCGCCAAAGGTGACGCCAAGCGCATAAACGCTGACGATCAATCCGGCGAGCGGCAAAGTGATATTCAGATCCGAAGCGACCGTCGGCAGCAAGCCAACGATCACAAATTCGGTCGTCCCGATCGCATAGGCAGCGATCGTAAGAGCAATGAGAGCGACAGGCATGGGAGGAGTTCCTGTTGTTTAACTTTGTCTCCATATCGCTCTCTGGATATCAAATGATAAGAGTGATAATACTGCATACAGCTGTTCATCAAATTCACAGGTGATGCTTTGGATAACCGCTTTGGTGAAATGGAAGTCTTTGCGCGCGCAGTGGCAACAGGCAGCTTTTCCGCTGCCGCCCGTCAGCTCAACATAACACCATCAGCGATCAGCCGTCTTGTCTCGAGGCTGGAAGATCGCTTGCAGGTGCGTTTGCTGGTGCGGTCCACCCGCAGTCTGACGCCGACACCGGAAGGTGAAATCTATCTGGCGGAAGCGCGCAGCCTGCTCGACCGGCTGACCGAAATGGAGGCGCGCATCACCGATGGCGCACAGGCGGCAGTACGCGGCCCTTTGCGTGTCAGTTCGACGGTCGGCTTTGGTGCAACGGTCATCATGCCGCTGGTGCCTGAATTTCTGAAACTATATCCGGAGGTCGAGCTGGATATTACCTTAAACGACAGCATTATCGATCTCTGGCAGGAGCGAACCGATCTTGCGATCCGCTCCGGCGTGTTGAAGGATTCGGCGTTAAAAGCCCGCCCCATCACGCTGATGCGGCGGCTGGTCGTTGCCTCACCGCTTTATCTGGAAAAGCACGGCACGCCACAGAGACCGGAAGACCTCAAAACGCATAATTGTCTGCGCTATAATTTCCAGCCGAGTGAATGGGAGTTTGCCGACCCAGATACGGGCCATAGCATTCGACAGGTGGTTTCCGGCAATTTTCTTGGCAGCGACGGCACGATCCTAAGACGCATCTGCATCGAAGGCGGCGGGCTGATGAAGACCGGAGAGCATACTGTTGCCGATGATCTGGCAAGCGGGCGACTGGTGGAAGTGCTGGCCGCATGGTCGCCTGCGGAGCCTGAGAAAATCCATGCGGTTTTCCCCGGCCACCCTCACCTCGCCGCGCGTATCCGTGCCTTTATCGACTTCCTTGCGGCAAAACTCTGAATTTGGAACGCATCCCGAAAAGTGTGAAACGGTTTTCGGAAAAGATGCGCGTTAAAGTGAGAAATTGGAGCGCATCGGGCCAGCCATGCGTGAGAGAATACCGTCTTTAAGAAAAAACCGATGACACAGCGCGGCCAGTATGTGAGCGACAATCAACACGCACAGAACCCATGAAAGCAGGCTGTGCAGCGCATTTGCGGGTGCCATCATCCATTCCACTTTCTCGCCCGTTGCAGGGACAATATTGATGCCCCATTGCTCGCGTCCTTTACCGCTGCCATAGGCGCGAAACAGTGCCAGAGCCGGAATGGCGAACAGCAGCACATAGAAAGCATGATGTGCAATGCGCGCCAGTTTGCCCATCAGTCCTGCTTGATGCGGCGGGCGCTGATTGCGATTGATGAATGCCCAGATGCCACGCACGACAACCAGTACAATCGTCAGAAACCCGACCGTTCCATGTGCCGGACCGAAAACCCTGATGGCATCAAGCACCGGTGAAGGGCCAACCATTTTCCACGAAAGGATCATCACAAACTGCCAGAGCAGAATATAGGCCATTGCCCAATGCAGAATCCGGCTCACAAGCCCGTATCGCTCCGGAGAATCCGTCCAGAGCGGCGTGTTCGTGTTCATCGGACTATCCTTTTTTACTTAGTGCCCAGGCAAGGTAGGGCGCACCGATCAAAGCTGCGAAAAGGCCCAGCGGTAACTCATAGGGGAAGGTCGCATTGCGCGAACCAAGATCAGCAATCACCATCAAAAGCGCGCCCAGCACGGCTGATGCCACGACATGCGACTGAGCCTGATCAAAGCCCATACGCCGCGTCATATGCGGCGCCATCAGCCCCACGAAGCTCAAAGGGCCGACGAGAAGCGATGCGGCTGCACTGGCAATCGCGGCAAGCAGGATCGTCAATATCCGTGCAGACCGCACCGGCAAACCAAGCGACACTGGAATCGCCTGCCCCAGCGGCAGGATGGTCAACCAGCGGGATGCGAGCAATGCCAACCCAATCACTGTGAATGTCAACACGACAAGGAAAAGCGAACTTTCCGGCGTTGCCGTTGCCGATGACCCGCTGAGCCAGGCAAGAATCTGCCACGACCGCTGATCGCCGATCGAGAGGAAGATGCTCAATATGGCAGATGCGAGCGAACCGACCGAAATGCCGGCCAGCAGCAAGCGTGCGGATGAGAGCCTTCTGCGGCTCGCAAAGCTCAACACAACCAGCATGGCAATCAGCGCACCAACGGACGCGCAAAGCAGCAATTGCGCATTATTGGGTGCGGCGAAAACTGTCAGTGCTAAAGCAAAGCCTATGCCTGCTCCGCCACTCACGCCGATGACTTCCGGGCTTGCCAGCGGGTTGCCGGTTAGTCGCTGAAGAACAGCGCCCGCCATTGCAAGCAGACTGCCTGCGGCAGCGGCAGCCAGAAGGCGCGGCCAGCGCAAAGACAGGATATCGCGAAGATTTTCGCCTGTCAGAAGCAACCAGCCTTCCGGCGTGCGCGCAAGCGCAAGAGCGAGAAAAGCTGCGACCAGCAGAGCGATGAGCAGCAAGCCAAGTTTGGCATTTGAAGCACGTCTGAAAACCTGTGCAGGTGAGGATTGCTGCGATCCTGTCGAACGCACACGCGGAATGAGCCAGAGCAGCAAAGGCCCGCCGATCAGCGCGGTAACCGCGCCTGTCGGGAAAGTCTCACCCAGATTTGCGCCGAAAACTTGCACCGCTCCGTCGCAGATCCAGAGAAGAACAGCACCAGCAAAAGGTGACGCCAGCAGGATTGAACCCGGCTTTCTGACCCCGAAGCCACGGACGATTGCAGGGGCAGCCAGACCGATAAAACTGACAAGCCCGACACTGGCCGCAACGCCGGCACTCAGCACCACCGCGACAGCCACGACCGCAACGCGCAGCCATGAAAGCGATACACCCAGCGAGCGCGCACTGCTATCACCAAGACTTGCAAGCGTCAGCGGACGGCTGAGCATGATTGCGGCAATGAGGCAGACAAGGAATTGCAAAGCAAGGGCGACCGTCGATGACCAGTCCTGCTGGCTCAGCGAACCGCCATTCCATGTCACAAGCGACATAAGATACTGGCCCTGCGATAGCGTCATCGCGGCGGAAATCGCACTGCATGTGACACCGATCAGAAGACCGGACACAACCATCGTGACTGGCTCAAGCCGACTGCGCCAGCCAAGCAGAAACACGATTGCGGTCGCAACACCAGCACCAGAAAGCGGGACCGCCCAGCGAAACTGGTCAAGCACTGTCGGGAAGAACAGCGTTGCCGTAACGATTGCAAGCTGCGCGCCCGACGACACGCCAAGCGTCGATGGATCAGCAATCGGGTTGTTGAGCAAACGCTGCAGCAAAGCACCCGCGAGCCCCAGTGCTGCACCGGCAAAAATCGCAACGGAAGCACGCGGAAACAGCGCATAGGCCAGAATGACCTGCTCGGTACTCATGCTTTGCGGATTAAACGGCAGCGAAGGCCATTGTGCAAAAGGCAAAAACGCGTTGGCGTTCCAGAGAAACAGCCCAAGAGCGATCATAACGCCGATTACAGCGCTTGAAATTCGTCCACCACGGGTCACAGGAATGCCTCGCCGCTTGCCTGCAACGCCCGGCTCAGAAGCCGTGCAAATCGCAATCCGGCGGTCAGTCCGCCATAGGGATTGATGTTACCCACCATATAGACGCGGCCGTCGCGGACAGGTTTGAGCGATTGCCAGATCACGCTGTTGCGCAGGCTGTTGCGCGATTCAACTGGAATATCCGAGATGATGATGATGCGCGCATCAGGATTTGCTGCCAGATTTTCCAGCGGAACGGGGGCCGCAAATGTAAAGCGCGAGCGATCCGTCCAGGCGTTTGGCAAACCAAGCCGTTCCAGCACGTCACCAAACATACTGTCATTGCCGAAAGCGCGGAAATGGCGCGCATCGCCAATATTGATGAGGTAGGTCGGGCGCGATGCAAAAGGTTTTAACGTCTCTTTGGTCTCGGCAATAAACTTCGCCTGAGCCTCAATAACACTTGATGCTTTGGCGCTGAGTTCAAGCTTATCGCCCAGCGCCGTTACAGCTTGCAGCGACTTCTCATAAGGCCCCTCGCCGCGCACGTAAAACGGCAACGACATGATCGGCGCTATCGATTTCATCGCCTCTTCATGCCGGGTATAAAAAGGGGAACTCAGGATCAGATCAGGCTTGAGCAGATAAAGCAGCTCGAAATTCGGCGAACCACGCAGACCGAGATCGACAACCGAAGCAGGCAATTGCGGCTCAACCGCATCTTCACGAAACCGGATCAGCTCTGTCGCCGCAATCGGCGTGACACCCAATGCCACCAGACATTCGAGCATGGCCCAATCGATTGCCGCAATGCGCGGAAATGGATTGGCGCGCGCCACATTCGGCAAAGCCAAAGCCGCCAGAAGGCCAAGGGCTTTCCGGCGGCTGATTTGAGATGCAGAGACTATCGATCCGCGTTGCGGGCCTGTTACCATGTAAATGTCAGCTTGCTCATATAGGTTCTGCCGTCACCATAGTTACATCCGAAAGAACTGCAACTTGCGACATACTTCTTGTCCGCAATATTCTTGATATTGAGCGACGCCTTAATGTGATCCTTCTGATAGTGAATGACGGCATCGGCCAGTGTCACCGCATCAAGATCATAATTATTTTCCAGATCGCCATAACGCTGACCGACATAGCGCACGCCACCGCCAACGCCAAAACCTTCAAGCACTGAGCCTTCCTGAAAAGTGTAGTCGAGCCACAGACTTGCTGCATGTTTGGGCACATTGGCAGGACGCTTGCCATTGTAATTGCCTTCAATATTTTCAGCATCCATATATGTGTAGGCCGCACGCAGATCGAGGCCTTGCGCAAGACTCGCAACACCCTCCAGCTCCAATCCCCGAACGCGTACTTCACCAATCTGCTTTGTCACAGTTTTATCGTTCTCAAGGACCGAAACAGCAACATTCTGCTGCCGTAAATCGTAAATGGCTGCTGCAAAATAGCCGTCCCAGCCATGCGGCTGATATTTAATGCCTGCTTCCCACTGTTTACCTGTGGTTGGTTCGAGCAACTGACCACTGGCGGGCACAGCAAGCGGTTCGAACGAAGTGGAATAGCTAATGTATGGTGCAATGCCATTATCAAATACATAGCCAAGACCAGCACGGCCTGTCAGCTTATGATCATCCTTGTCGAGCGGACGCGATACAAGCGTATTCAAATTGGTGGACGTCCCCTTGGTGCTCGCCCAATCCTGACGCAGACCAAAGGTAGCGCGCCAGTTTTCATAGGCCAGTTCGTCCTGCGCATAAATACCAAGCTGGCTCAGGCTTGAATCGACCTTCGTCGCCAAATTTCTTTCCGTCAGATTGATTGGCTGACGATAGATGGGATTATAAATATCCAGCGGTGCCCAGCGCCAGAACTGCGTTTCGACATTATTGTCGAAATAACGATAATCGAGACCAGCAAGAAACTTATGCTCGACTGGGCCGGTGTTAAATTCCGCAACGAGGTTATTGTCGATATTATAGGTGTTCAGGCGTTCATCCTGATATGTCGCAATACGTCTTAACGTGCGCCCATCGGTGATACGGCCAGAATTTGAATAACCAAGCGCTTGATATTGCCAGCTTTGATTGGAAAAGCGCGCATTCTGGCGGAAGGTCCATGTATCATTGATACGATGTTCAAGTTCATAGCCGAGATTGATAACATCGCGGCTTGAACGATCAAAATCTGGATCGCCCAGCGAAAAATCGCGTGGCAGCGTATAGCCAGTGGAATTAAGCGTAAATTCTGGTGGCAGGCCCGAAGGCGAGCTTGGATTATCATGCTGGAAGCTGGTGAGAATGGTCAGCTTTGTGTCTTCATCCGGCTTCCATGTGAAGGCGGGCGCGATGAAATAGCGATCATTGTCGAGATAATCGGTCTGTGTGCCAGCTTTGCGAACCATGCCCGTCAGGCGATAGGCAAACTGATCACTTTCCGCGACAGGACCCCCAAAATCAAAATAGGTGCCATAGGTGTCATAGCTGCCAGCCTGAACACCGATCTCACCGAATTTTTCAAACGTCGGGCGCTTGCTGATCATATTGATCAGGCCACCGGGATTGCCCTGACCAAACATCACCGAAGCAGGCCCGCGCACCACTTCAATACGCTCAAGCATATAGGGATCAAAGGCCGAGGCACCTGCGGTACGCATAAGGCGAAGACCATTTAAGAACTGAACTTGACGACCATCAAAACCACGGATCAGTGGAGAGTCAAAACGCGGATCGGATCCATAAGGCTCTGACACAACGCCGGGCGTATAGCCAAGCGCTTGTCCCAGGGTTTGGGCACCCTGCGCTGCTATTTCGTTCGCAGTCACGACAGAGATTGACTGCGGAGTTTCAACCAGAGGCGTGCCAGTCTTGGTCGCGCTGATGCTGGTTTTGGCAACGTAGCCCTTAATCGGCGCCGTGGGATCTTCCGAACCACCATTCACGACAATCGGTGCAAGCACGGTGGGGCTTGCTGTCTCTTGCGCATTGACTGCCACGATGGCAGCCAACGTCGTGCCGGAAAAAATAACGACCGATAATGTGCGGCGGCGGCGGGCCAGGACTTTCACTTTAACCCCTCTCACGGTTTAAACTGGACTTCCATAATCATCTTTTCGCAATCTATCCAATAATTCAAGGGAGCAATTTTCATAAGTTTGAGTTATGATAAGCAAAATCGTGATAGTTTTGAATTATTCAAAAAGAAACCCATACCGGAAAAGCGCAGCAAGCCCATGACGTCAAAGCCGTTTGAACTCCGACACCTGCGGTATTTCTGCGCGCTTGTTGAAGAGAAGAACTTCGAGCGGGCGGCTGCAAAACTTGGCATTGCGCAACCGGGCTTGAGCCAACAGATCATGGCGCTGGAAACCATTCTCGGCACGCCACTTCTCGACCGCTCACGCCGTGCCGTTCAGCTCACACAATCGGGCGAAGTGCTTCACCGCGAAGCCGTCAAAATCCTTATGCAGGTCGATGCAACGATGATTGCGGTCAACCGTGCCGGGCGCGGTGAAATAGGACAGATTTCCATTGGCTACGTCGCCTCAGCGGCTTATTCAGGTGTTGTTTTCGAGACCATAAGCAAGTTTAAGGAGGAGTATCCTGACGTTTCGGTCAATCTGGTCGAGATGGAGCTTCGGATGCAATTGACGCGCATTTCCGAAGGGCTTCTCGATATGGGTTTCGTGCGCTGGCCCGCGCCACTTTTGCCGGGCCTGACGAGCCTTGTGGTAAGAAAGGAGCCGCTTGTTGCGGTTCTCAGCGAAACACACCCGCTGGCGCATCACGCTACCATTGAGCTTCCATCACTCAAGGATGAAATCTTCATCACCCCGCGTCAGCCTGCCGATATTGGGTTTCATGGCACAACGATTAAAGCGTGCCAAAGCGCTGGTTTTGACCCCAGTATTAGTGCACAGGCGCTTGATTTCACCGAAATTGCGAGCCGAGTCGCGATAGGTATGGGCGTCGCTCTGGCCCCCAAATCCTTGAGTGCTGTAGGCTTGCCCGGTATTCGCTATATTAATGTAACAGGTACCCCAACGACATCTGACGTGGTACTGGCGTTTCGCAAAAGCGAAGCTTCGCAGGCAGTGAAGAGCTACATCGCGATCTGCCGACGGATGGGCCTATAAGCTCAAACAAACACCCGCTTTCATCACTGAAAGCGGGTTTTTTAGATGTCTATGCAACCAATCTTAAGCCGACTTGATCGTCTTGAGAAGATCCGCGATCGAAAACTCAACCGTTGGGCGGATATCTTTACGCCAAAGAGCAAAAGCCACGTTGGCTTCGATAAAGCCTGACTTTGAACCACAGTCAAACGTCCGACCATGATAATCAAAGCCGAAGAACTTCTGCTGATCGGCAAGCTTGAGCATGGCGTCTGTCAGCTGGATTTCATTGCCCGCTCCTTTTTCCTGCTTGCTTAGCAGTTCAAAGATTTCTGGCTGAAGAATGTAGCGGCCATTGATATAGAGATTGGAAGGTGCGGTGCCCTTGGCTGGCTTTTCAACCATCTGGTTGATCTCAAAGCCGTTGCCAATCGCAGTGCCTTTACCGACGATGCCGTACTTATGAGCTTCTTCAGGATCGCATTCCTGCACAGCAATCACATTGCCGCCGGTCTGCTCATAAAGCTCGACCATTTCCTTGAGGCAACCCTTCTTCGACTGCATGACCATATCTGGCAACAGAAGTGCAAAAGGCTCATCCCCGACCAGTTCGCGCGCGCACCAGACCGCATGGCCAAGGCCGAGCGGAACCTGCTGGCGGGTAAAGCTGGTAGTGCCTGGCTGAGGCTGCAATTCCTGCAGATGCTCAAGCTCAGCTTTTTTGCCGCGTTCGGCAAGTGTAGAATAAAGCTCAACCTGCGCGTCGAAATAGTCTTCGATGACAGCCTTATTGCGTCCAGTGACGAAAATCAGATGTTCGATACCGGCTTCGCGAGCCTCGTCCACCACATATTGGATGACGGGCTTGTCGACTACGGTAAGCATTTCCTTGGGGATGGACTTTGTCGCGGGAAGAAAACGCGTGCCAAGACCGGCGACCGGGAAAACTGCCTTACGAATTTTGCGGATCGAACTCATTCGTCTCCTCGAGGTGTTAAAAACAAAGGTGTGCTATCAAAGCATTGAAACCACTGCATTTCAATTAGGGCGTTTTAATTAAAGAATAGCGAAAATCTTCTTCAAGGCCATCACATTAAGTGACTTTTCCTTAATGTTACTTGATTCAAGAAAACCACAAAATTTTTCGCAATTTTCTGGCAGGTCGCACGATGTTAAACCAAATGCTAACCTGAAGCCTGTAATTTGAAGCATCATTAGGGTCGGCCCTAAATTCAACACTGGATCGTATTAACGACTTAATGCAATCTGGCTGGACGGGGATCGGCATGAAAGGCAACTCGCCGTTTGAAGCGGCAGAACATGATTGCAGAAGGGAAACACAGTATGCTGCGATTTCCATTCACTCTGGGACGAGGAATGCGCGCCAAGATTACAGCGACCGTTGCGGTAGCGATACTCGCATCTGGCCTGTCTACCGGCGCCGCTCTTGCTGATGCTAATTTTAGAAAATGGGTATCCAGTTTCCGCACAACAGCCATTCAGAATGGCGTATCCCCATCGACTTTCGATCGAGCTTTTAAAGGCGTTAACTCGCCAGATCCTGAAGTTTTGCGCAAAGCAAACCTTCAGCCTGAATTCAACGAACCTATTTGGAGCTACATCGACAATCGCGTGAATGAGCATTCCGTTGCTGTTGGACAAAGCATGGCAAAAAAATGGGGCCCGTGGCTCCAGCGGATCGAACAGCGCTTCTCAGTTGACCGCAACATCCTGCTCGCAATCTGGTCCATGGAAAGCAATTACGGCGAGATTCTCAAGCGTGACGATGTCATGATGGACACGATCCGCTCGCTTGCGACCCTTGCCTATGCCGATCAGCGCCGCGCCAAATTTGGCCGCACGCAGTTGATTGCAGCAATGAAAATTCTCCAGACCGGCGATATTGATCGCGGTCATCTGACTGGTTCGTGGGCGGGTGCAATGGGTCATACCCAGTTCATCCCAACCAGCTATCAGGCCTATGCGGTTGATATGGATGGCAATGGCAAGCGCGATATCTGGAATTCGGTTCCAGATGCACTTGGCACAGCTGCAAACCTTCTGCATCGCAATGGCTGGCAGCCGGGCCGTACATGGGGCTATGAAGTCGTGCTTCCGGCAGGACGTAAATTCCCATCCGGCTCGCTTTCCGCCTCCGAATGGCAGAAACTTGGTGTGGTTCGCGCCAATGGCCGTCCATTCCCGGATGCCAATGAAAAAGTGACCTTGAAAGTGATGGATGGTCGCGAAGGTCCAGCATTTTTGATGGCCAAGAATTTCTTTATGATCAAGCGTTACAACAATGCTGATAAATACGCTCTCGCAGTTGGATTGCTTGCAGATCGCATCGGCGGCTATCAGGGCCTGCGTCAGGATTGGAACCGTCCTTTCACTCCGATCACAATGAATGAACGCGAAGAGCTGCAGTCGCATCTTAAAGCGCTCGGCTATTATAACGGCAAAATTGACGGAAAAATCGGCTCTACATCGCGCAAAGCAATTGAAGCTTTCCAACAGCGCAACGGCTTGCAGCAAGATGGACATCCAAGCAAAGAAGTACTGACGGTTCTCCGTCGCCGTTAAAATCAATGCGAATAAAGCCGGAGCGCGTATTTCATGTGCGCTCCTTTTCTTCTTGGCAAAGGACGCTACTATTCCGGGCGCAGGAGAGTAAAGCCAATGCAGGCAGAACGTTTTAAAAAATCTATCAACGGCGTTCTGATGACCACTCTAATTGCCTTTGCAATGATACTGGTAGCCTTCTCTTCCGCATCTGCCCAGAACCGACCACGCACAATTTTTGATATGCTATTTGGGCCAAAACAGACGCAACCACAGCCACAATATGAACAGCCCAAACCTCAGCGCACACGCCCAGCAAAGCCAAAACGTGCACCAAAAGCCGTAACGCCCGCAGCTCGCGCCATTCCAGCTACGCCACCACAACCTGAAATCAACTTTGTCGAGAAAAAACCAGACGCCAAAAAAATCCTCGTTGTCGGTGATTTTATCGGCAACGGCTTGGCGGAAGGGCTCGATGTTGCCTTTGCCGCCGATACTGACCTACGGATCGTCAGCCGCATCAATGGTTCTTCGGGCTTCGTCCGTGACGATCATTTTGATTGGCCTGCGAACATCGGTAAGATACTTGATGAAGAAAAGCCCGCTGCTGTCGTCGTCATGATTGGCTCAAACGACCGGCAAGCAATCACGATCAACGGACAAAGCCTCGCAGCGCGATCACCAGAATGGACCGCAGAATATCAAAACCGTGTATCAAAATTTTTAAGAGAGATTACCGATAAGAATTATCCGCTCATTTGGGTCGGTCAGCCCCCATTCCGGCCGCGCGGTATGTCCCAGGATATGCTGGCACTTAACGAAATCTATCGCACGACATCTGAAAAGGCGGGGGCAAAGTTCGTCGATGTCTGGGATGGATTTGTCGATGAAGAAGGCAATTTCAGCCAAACAGGCTTCGACATTAATGGCCAGACAGCGCGTTTGCGCGGCAATGACGGCATCAATACGACAACGGCTGGTAAACGCAAACTCGCATTCTATGCAGAAAAGCCGCTGCAAGCACTCTTCGGTGGCAGCAAAGACAATGAGCAATTACTGCCAACCGCACAGATAATTGCCCCAGAAAAGCCAGTAGACCGCATTGCCCCGATTAGCCTGCGCGACGTTGATCAAGATACTAGCGGCGTTCTGCTAGGAGGCGTAATCGCGCCGAAGGCGAAAAACAATCAAATAGCCAATAAAGGCAGCGGCGCTTCATCGGGCCGCGCTGATGACTTTTCATGGCCGCAGAAAAGCGTAAATCCCTGAATAATAATACTATTTGCAAACATGATTTCACAAATTACGCTATAATGCCGTGAAATGTCCGGTATTTCTTGGTCTAAATGCTTATTACCTCTTAGTTCACATTTGAAACTTCCTCGTCTATCAGAAGGTCGCGCTGTCCAACAGGACGTTTCGCGCACGCGTCTGCATTGAATAAGAGGCATATGAATGAACATCGCATCGAAGCCTCCCGTTGAAAACAACCGGGAGGAGGAATCCCATCTTGCACGCAATCTCACCAATCGACATCTCCAGCTGATCGCCATTGGCGGCGCAATTGGCACGGGCCTCTTCATGGGTTCCGGCAAGACGATCTCGCTCGCCGGACCATCCATTCTGCTGGTCTATGCAATCATCGGCTTCATGCTGTTCTTCGTGATGCGTGCGCTGGGTGAAATCCTGCTATCCAATCTCGAATATCGTTCGTTTGCTGACTTCGCAGGCGACTATCTCGGCCCCTGGGCACAATTCTTCACCGGCTGGACCTACTGGCTCTGCTGGATTGTTACCGGTATTGCCGACGTTGTGGCTGTTTCAGGCTATGTTTCATTCTGGTATCCACACCTCGCATTGTGGATACCTGCGCTCGGACTGATCGGCGTTTTGCTTGTATTGAACCTGCCGAATGTCCGCAACTTCGGCGAAATTGAATTCTGGTTCGCGCTCATTAAAATCATAGCAATCGTAGCCCTTATTCTTGCTGGCGCTTACATGCTGATCACCGGCTTTGCTCTGCCAAATGGTACACAGGCTTCGGTTACACATCTGTGGGCGAATGGCGGGTTTTTCCCGAATGGCTTCTTCGGCTTTGTGGCAGGCTTCCAGATCGCGGTTTTCGCTTTCGTGGGCATCGAACTTGTTGGTACAGCTGCCGCCGAAACGGAAAACCCGACCCGCAACCTGCCAAAGGCAATCAATTCGATCCCCATCCGCGTCGTGCTTTTCTATGTCGGCGCCCTATTTGTGATCATTACCGTTATTCCTTGGGATCAGGTTGATCCGGGTTCAAGCCCATTCGTTGCAATGTTCTCGCTGGCGGGTCTTGGCATTGCGGCACACGTCGTCAACTTCGTTGTGCTGACTTCGGCAACATCGAGCGCCAATTCCGGCATCTACTCGACCTCGCGCATGATCTATGGCTTAGCAACATCACGCCTCGCACCACAGACACTTGGCAAGCTAAACAGCCGTAAAGTGCCGGTGAATGCGCTGTTCTTCTCCTGCATCTTCCTGCTTGCAGGCGTTGTGCTGCTTTATGCAGGCGATAGCATCATTGAAGTGTTCACCCTTGTCACGACGATTTCGGCACTTCTGTTCATTTTCATCTGGTCGATCATTCTTGCGTCTTACATTCAGTATCGCCGCAAGCGTCCTGACCTGCATGAAAAATCGACCTTCAAGCTTCCCGGTGGCCGCGCGTCTGTCGTGATGGTCTTTGCCTTCTTTGCCTTCATCCTCTGGGCGCTGGCACAGGAACAGGACACAGCAGCGGCGCTTAAAGTAACGCCAGTCTGGTTTGTGCTTCTGGGCATTATCTATCTCGCCATCCGCAAGAATCGTCAGCAGAGCTAACATAAAAAGCAAAAAAGCCCGGCTTAGTGCCGGGCTCAGACTGCTGACAAACCCCTGGCGCGAGCTGGGGGTTTATGATTCACTGGGCCATGTTGAAGAAACCCGCTCCCGAACAGACGGCTGTCGAGATGGTGACACTAGATAGCCTGGTGCCGAAGGATCACCTGCTTCGCAAGATCGACGCGGTGATCGACTTCTCCTTCATTCATGATCGCGTCGCGAGGCTCTACTGCGCCGACAACGGTCGGCCGCCGCTCGATCCGACGCTGATGTTCAAGGCGCTGTTCATCGGATACCTGTTCGGGGTGCGCTCGGAGCGTCAGTTGGTGCGCGAGATCGAGGTGAATGTCGCCTATCGGTGGTTCTTGCGCATGAAGCTGACGGACCCGGTCTTCGATGCCTCGACGCTTTCCCAGAACCGTCGCCGCCGCTTCAACGACACGTCCGTGGCGCAGGACATCTTCGATGCGATCGTGGAGCAGGCGATCCGCCATGGCCTGGTGGATGGCACGGTGCTCTATACGGATTCGACCCATCTGAAGGCCAATGCCAACAAGGGCAAGTACGATCTGGTGATGCTGAAGAAGTCGCGAGCCGACTACTGAGCCGATCTCGACCGGGCGATTGAGGCCGAGCGTGTGGCGCACGGCCAGAAGCCGTTGAAGGACAAGGAACGCGAAGCTGAGGTGAAGGAAACCAAGGTCAGTCGTACCGATCCCGATAGCGGTTACATGGTCCGCGACGGTAAGCCTAAGGGTTTCTTTTATCTCGATCACCGCACGGTCGATGGCCGCCATGCCATAATCACTGATACCTATGTGACGCCAGCCAATGTGCATGACTCCATCGTCTATCTCGAACGATTGGACCGGCAGCGTGAACGCTTCGAATTCACTGTCGGCGCAGTCGGTCTGGATGCGGGCTATGCCACGGCAGGCATTGCTAGAGGTCTGGAGGGGCCAGAGGTCTGGAGGGCAGGCAAATCCTCGGCGTGACCGGCTATCGCAGGCCGACCCCGCCCAAAGAGGGGATGGTCGCCAAATCGAAATTCGTCTACGAGCCCGAGGCGGACGGTTATCGCTGCCCTCAAGGCCAGTTACTCAGCTACGCCACCACCGACCGCAACGGCTACAAGCACTACCGCTCGGACCCGTCAGTGTGCTGCGACTGCCCGCTTCTGGCATCGTGCACCGCAAACGCCAAGGCGGAGCGGACCATTACCCGGCATGTCTGGGCTGATACCCGAGAGCGCACCGGCATGAACCGCAAGACGACGTGGGGCAAGGTGATCTACAAGCGGCGCAAAGAGACGGTCGAACGCTCGTTTGCCGATGCCAAACAGCTACACGGGCACCGCTATGCCCGCTTTCGCGGTCTCATCCAGGTCAGATGGCAATGCCTGCTTGCAGCGAGCGCCCAGAATATCAAGAAGATCGCAATGGCGATGACGAAAACCCCAAAACCAGCCTGGGGATGAGGGCTCTCAAGCCCACTTCAAACTCCGCCCACCCAGCCCCGAAAACACCATCTGAACACGCACTCCCAAAACACCAAAAACCCGCCAAAAAAATCGACGGGTTTGTCAGCAGTCTGAGGCCCGGCTTAGAGCCAGGCTTTTTATTGAGACGACGTTTTAATTATCGAGGCAATACGGACGATCCCATCAGATCAGCATCAATGGCATGAGCTGCCTGACGGCCTTCACGAATTGCCCAGACAACCAGCGACTGACCGCGACGCACGTCACCTGCAGCATAGAGTTTGTCGACACTGGTGCGGTAATCACGCTGGTTGGCCTTCACAGACGTTCCACCACGACGATCTGTTGCGATTTCCAGCTTATCGTTCATTTCCCTCAGTACCGAGTTTTCGGCGGGACCAAAGAAACCAATCGCGATGAAGGCCAGATCCGCCTTGATGTAGAACTCGGAGCCAGCAATCGGCTTGCGCTTTTCATCAACCTGGCAGCACTTCACATGCGTGAGCTTGCCGTCTTCGCCGATAAACTCAAGCGTTGCCACCTGAAACTCGCGATTAGCACCTTCAGCCTGACTGGAAGACGTACGCATCTTGGTTGCCCAATAAGGCCAGACGCTCAGCTTGTCTTCTCTTTCAGGCGGCTGAGGGCGAATATCGAGCTGCGTGACATTGACCGCGCCCTGACGGAAAGCCGTGCCTACGCAGTCAGAAGCCGTATCACCACCGCCGACAACGACGATATGCTTGCCACCGGCAAGGATTGGAGCTTCGTGCCAGGCGACCGATTCAATGCTTTCGCGGCCAACACGACGGTTCTGCTGAACGAGATAAGGCATGGCATCATGCACGCCATCAAGGTCTGCACCCGGAATACCGGCTGGACGCGGCTTTTCGGAACCGCCCGAATAAAGCACGGCATCATAGGTATCGAGCAGACCGCGCAGTGGCTTGTCAACGCCGATATTGACGCCGCAAAGGAAGCGGACACCCTCACCTTCCATCTGCGTGACGCGGCGGTCAATCAGGTGCTTTTCCATCTTGAAGTCAGGAATACCATAACGCAGCAGACCACCCGGACGGCTTTCGCGTTCATAGACATCGACCATGTGACCAGCGCGTGCAAGCTGCTGTGCCGCAGCAAGACCTGCCGGACCAGAACCGATAATCGCGACCGACTTGCCAGTTTTCTGCGCTGCTGGCTGCGGAACAATATAACCTAACTCATAGGCCTTATCGCCGAGTGCCTGTTCAACGGTCTTGATCGCAACTGGCGCATCTTCAAGGTTCAGCGTGCAGGCTTCCTCGCAAGGCGCCGGACAAACACGACCCGTGAATTCCGGGAAGTTGTTGGTCAAATGCAGGTTGCGGATCGCCTGATCCCAGTTGTTGTTATAGACGAGATCGTTCCAATCCGGGATCTGATTGTTCACCGGACAACCAGTGTCACCGTGACAGAACGGAATGCCGCAGTCCATGCAGCGTGCCGCCTGCTTCTGTACTTCACCATCCGTCATCGGCAGCGTGAATTCGCGGAAGTGACGAATGCGATCCGATGCTGGCTGGTACTTTGCTACCTGCCGGTCGATCTCAAGAAAACCAGTAACCTTACCCATTATTCCATGCTCCTATCACCGTGCCGTGCGCCATTTCAGGCGCACAGGCACCGCGTTATGATATTCATTTACTCAGCTGCGACACCGATCTGCATGCGTTCCATCTCTTCAAGCGCGCGACGATATTCGACCGGCATGACCTTCACGAATTTCGGGCGATAGCTCTCCCAATTGTCGAGAATGTCCTTGGCACGCGTAGAGCCGGTGTAATGCAGATGGTTGGCAATCAGCTGCACCAGACGTTCTTCGTCGTGGCGCGTCATGTTTGCCGATACATCCACACGGCCCTTGTGCATCAGGTCGCCGCCGTGATGGTGCAGCTTTTCGAGGATATCATCCTCTTCCGGCACCGGTTCCAGCTCGACCATCGCCATGTTGCAGCGCTGTGCAAAGTCACCTTCTTCATCCAGTACATAGGCGACACCGCCCGACATACCGGCTGCAAAGTTACGGCCAGTCTGACCGATAACGACAACCACACCACCCGTCATATATTCGCAGCCGTGATCACCCACGCCTTCGACAACCGTGACCGCACCAGAGTTACGCACTGCGAAACGCTCGCCTGCCACACCGCGGAAATAGCACTCGCCTTCAAGCGCACCGTAAAGCACGGTATTGCCTGCGATGATCGAGTTTTCAGCCACAATACGCGTGTCTTCTGGCGGGCGTATGACAATGCGACCGCCCGAAAGACCCTTGCCAATATAGTCGTTGCCATCGCCAATGAGTTCAAACGAGACACCGCGTGCAAGGAAGGCACCGAAGGACTGGCCAGCCGTACCGCGCAGGGTAACAGCAATGGTGTCATCCGGCAGACCCTTGTGACGGAAACGCTTGGCCACTTCACCCGAAAGCATCGCACCTGCCGAACGATCGACATTCTTGATGTCGACATCGATCTTGACCGGCGTCTTGTTTTCAAGCGCAGGCATGGCCTGAGCAATCAGTGTGCGATCCAGAACATCTTCAATCGGATGATGTTGACGTTCGGTCCAGAAGATTTCGTGCTTCTCGGCTTCCGGCTTGTAGAAGATACGGCTGAAGTCGAGACCCTTGGCCTTCCAATGATCGATCATGGTCTGCTTTTCGAGCAGTTCGGTTTCGCCGATAATCTGCTCAAGCTTGGTGAAGCCCATGGCTGCCAGCAATGCGCGCACTTCTTCTGCCAGATAGAAGAAGAAGTTGATGACATGCTCAGGCGTGCCCTTGAAGCGCTTGCGCAGAACAGGGTCCTGCGTGGCAACGCCCACAGGACAGGTATTGAGATGACACTTGCGCATCATGATGCAGCCAGCGGCAATCAGCGGAGCGGTCGAGAAACCAAACTCGTCCGCACCGAGCAACGCACCGATCACCACGTCGCGACCCGTCCGAAGACCGCCATCGACCTGCAGCGCAATGCGCGAACGAAGACCGTTCAACACCAGTGTCTGATGGGTTTCGGCAAGGCCGATTTCCCATGGCGAACCAGCGTGCTTGAGTGATGTGAGCGGCGACGCACCCGTGCCGCCATCATAGCCGGACACTGTGATGTGGTCAGCGCGTGCCTTGGCAACACCGGCCGCAACCGTACCAACACCTACTTCCGAAACCAGCTTAACGGAAATATCAGCAGCCGGATTGACGTTCTTCAGATCATAGATCAGCTGTGCCAGATCTTCGATCGAGTAGATGTCATGGTGCGGCGGAGGCGAAATGAGGCCAACGCCTGGCGTTGAGTGACGTGTCTTGGCGATGGTCGCATCGACCTTATGACCCGGCAGCTGACCGCCTTCACCCGGCTTTGCACCCTGCGCAACCTTGATCTGGATGAGATCGGAATTGACCAGATATTCCGTCGTCACACCGAAGCGGCCCGATGCCACCTGCTTGATTGCAGAGCGTTCTGGGTTTGGCGTACCATCCGGCAGCGGATAGAAACGATCCGGCTCTTCACCGCCCTCACCCGTGTTTGACTTGCCGCCAATGGCGTTCATCGCACGCGCAAGCGTGGTGTGCGCTTCACGCGAGATCGAGCCAAACGACATGGCGCCCGTCGAGAAGCGCTTCACGATATCGACCGCCGATTCAACCTCTTCAATGGCAACCGGCTCGCGACCACTGGCTTCCGCAAAGCGGATATCGAAAAGGCCACGAATGGTCTTTGCCTGCGCCGCCTTGGAATCGAGCATGGTTGTATATTCGGTGAAAGTCTCAGGGTTTGAAGTGCGGACCGCATGCTGCAGTTTCGCTACAGCATCCGGCGACCAGAGATGTGCTTCGCCACGCATACGGTAGGCATATTCACCACCAACTTCGAGCGCTGTCAGCAGAACCGGGTCGTTGCCGAACGCATCGGTATGACGACGCACGGTTTCTTCCGCGATTTCGTCAAGACCAACGCCTTCGATGCTCGTTGCCGTGCCGAAGAAAAACTGGTCGACGAAGCTCGTCTGCAGGCCGACCGCATCGAAAATCTGCGCGCCACAATAGGACTGGTAGGTCGAGATGCCCATCTTGGACATGACCTTGAGAATGCCCTTGCCGATCGACTTGATATAGCGCTTGACCACTTCATGCTCGTCGACTTCCGGCGGGAATTCGCGACGGCGATGCATGTCGAGCAGCGTGTCGAAAGCGAGATACGGGTTGATTGCTTCCGCACCATAACCAGCAAGACAAGCGAAATGATGCACCTCACGCGGCTCACCCGATTCAACAACCAGACCGACCGATGTACGCAGACCCTTCCGGATCAGGTGATGGTGGACGGCAGCCGTTGCCAGCAGAGCCGGGATCGGAATGCGATCCGGGCCAACCTGACGATCCGACAGAATGACAATGTTATAACCGCCATGAACCGCTGCTTCCGCACGGTCGCAAAGACGTTCAATAGCGCCATGCATACCGGCAGCACCCTCACCGACATTATAAGTGATGTCGAGCGTCTTGGTATCGAAGCGATCTTCCGTGTGACCGATGGAGCGGATCTTTTCGAGATCGCCATTGGTCAGGATCGGCTGGCGCACTTCCAAGCGCTTGCGGCGCGAGGTGCCAACCAGATCGAAAATATTTGGGCGCGGTCCGATGAACGAGACAAGGCTCATCACCAGCTCTTCACGGATCGGATCAATGGGCGGATTGGTGACCTGCGCGAAGTTCTGCTTGAAATAGGTGTAGAGCAGCTTCGACTTGTCGGACATGGCCGAAATCGGCGTATCCGTCCCCATCGAGCCGATGGCTTCCTGACCCGTTGTGGCCATTGGCGACATCAGAAGTTTGGTGTCTTCCTGACTGTAACCGAATGACTGCTGACGGTCGAGGAGGCTTACATCCTTGCGTAGCGCGCGAGGCTCAACCGGGTTCAGGTCTTCCAGAATAAGCTGCGTGTTGGAAAGCCACTGCTTGTAGGGATGCTTCTGTGCGATCTGTGACTTGATTTCCTCATCCGAAACGATGCGGCCTTCTTCCATATCGATGAGCAGCATACGGCCCGGCTGAAGACGCCACTTCTTGACGACCTTCTTCTCTTCGACAGGCAAAACTCCTGCTTCCGAAGCCAGAATGACAAAATCGTCGTCGGTAACGATATAACGGGCCGGACGCAGACCGTTACGGTCCAGCGTCGCACCAATCTGGCGACCATCGGTAAAGGCAACGGCAGCAGGACCATCCCATGGCTCCATGAGAGCGGCATGATATTCGTAGAACGCGCGGCGTTCGTCCGACATCAGCTTGTTGCCCGACCATGCTTCCGGGATCAGCATCATCATCGCATGGGCGAGGCTGTAGCCGCCCTGATGCAGAAATTCGAGCGCGTTATCAAAGCAAGCCGTATCCGACTGACCTTCGTAGGAAATCGGCCAGAGTTTGGAGATGTCGTTGCCGAACAGCTCCGAATCCACCGACGCCTGACGGGCCGCCATCCAGTTGACGTTGCCTCGCAACGTGTTGATTTCGCCATTATGCGCAACCATACGATAAGGATGCGCCAGCCGCCATGATGGGAAAGTGTTGGTTGAAAAGCGCTGGTGAACGAGCGCCACAGCACTTTCAAAACGCGGATCTTTCAGATCGTTGTAATAGGCACCAACCTGATAGGCCAGGAACATGCCCTTATAAACAACGGTACGCGCCGACATGGAGACGATATAGAAGCCCTTATCGTCGCCGTCGTTTTCCTGATAGATGCGGTTGGAAATAACCTTGCGCAGCACGAACAGACGGCGTTCAAATTCATCATCGGTTTCGATGGTCGCGTTGCGACCGATGAAAACCTGAACGTGAGATGGCTCGGTTGCAGCAATATCCGGGGCTTTTGAAAGCGAGGAATTGTCAACCGGCACCTGACGGAAACCGATAAAGATCTGGCCTTCTGAGCCGATGACTTCCTTAATGATCTCTTCGATATGCCCACGCAATTCCGCATCGCGCGGCATGAACAAATAGCCTACGGCATAATGGCCCGGCTGCGGCAGGTCGATGCCCTGACGCGCCATTTCTTCGCGGAAAAAGCGATCTGGAATCTGGACCAGTATGCCCGCACCATCGCCCATCAGAGAGTCGGCGCCAACCGCACCACGATGGGTGAGGTTTTCCAGCATCTTGAGGCCGTTTTCGACAACCTGATGCGACTTCTGGCCCTTCATATGCGCGATGAAGCCGACGCCGCAGGCGTCGCGTTCATTGCGCGGATCATAGAGGCCTTGGGCGGGGGGCGTACCCGCCGAAGTTCGCGTTTTTCGGGTTGTGTTGGTGGAATTGGTCGCAGCTTTGACCGATCCGTTCTGACCGTTGTGTAAATCCACATGCGATACAGATGGCGTCAAATGCGGCATCGTCATTCCCTCCAATAAGCGCGCAACCCTGCGCGATACGATAATGTACCGGAACGGCTATTCGTTCCGTAACTGATTTAAGTGTATGGATAGCCTTATCGAAAAGGCGTTAGACGACGTTCCATGGCCGATGGCATAACCATCGAATGGAATATTGTTTTCTCGCCTTAGTCTTTCAGGCTCTACAAGTGACCTCGGCCCGCATTGCGGCGCACCAAACTCCCCTGTCTTATTCAGTGCCGTATTCTGCCGGGTTGTCCCGATCTGCACGACACCTTCTTTCTGCGACCGTCGGATAATCTGATGAAAAATCCTGATAATCACAGTGATAATTGGACAGCAATGGTGAATTAGTCAGCATTGCTGTCCTAATAACGTATGACAGAATTCAAATTCGCTCACAAGATGGAAACGTGATTTTTTTAAGCCTATTGCGAAATAAAATATCGTATAACTTACATTAAATAATGTTTAGTTGCGCTACACACCAAATGCGTCAGTTTGGCACGGCTTTAAACTTAGACATCCCGCTAAAAAAAGAGACAGATACGGCCTGATTTTTAGCGCTTACAGACCTTACACCCGTTACCGAGTCCGGCTATAGACCTTTCAGAAAACTCATCAAGACGGTGGAGAACAACGTGCATTTTGCTTCAGACAATTGGGCAGGCGCCCACCCGAAAATTGCTGAGAGTCTTTCCCTTCATGCAAACGGATTTGCTGCGGCCTATGGTGCCAGCGAAATCGACAAACGCGTCGAACAGCGTTTCAACGAATTGTTCGAGCGTGAAGTCGCGGTCTTCTTTGTCGGCACAGGCACAGCCGCCAACTCCTTGGCGCTCGCCAGTGTCAATCGTCCCGGCGGTGTTTCACTTGTGCATCGTGAGGCCCATGTTATTGAAGATGAATGCGGCGCGCCGGAATATTTCACCGGCGGTGCGCGTCTGCATCCGATTGATGGCGCGATGGGTCGTATCGATCCTGAGCTTCTGAAACGCGAGCTCAAACGCTTTAATCCAGCTTTCGTGCATGCCGGTCAGCCAATGGCGGTCAGTATCACGCAGGCGACCGAAGTTGGCACGCTTTATCAGCCGGAACACATCTCGACGATTTCGGAAATCTGCCGCGGTGCAGGCCTGCCGCTGCATATGGATGGTGCCCGTTTTGCAAATGCGCTGGTGTCGCTCGATATGACGCCTGCAGAAATGACATGGAAGCAGGGCGTCGACATTGTTTCCTTTGGCGGTACGAAGAATGGTTGTTGGTGTGCGGAAGCGCTCGTCTTCATGGACCCTGCCCGCGCACGCGATTTACCGTTTATCCGCAAACGCGCCGCACAGCTTTTCTCAAAAACACGCTTCATTGCAGCGCAGTTTGATGCCTATCTGGCGGACGATCTTTGGATTGAACTGGCAAAGCATTCCAATGCGCTTTCCGCACGTCTCGCCCGTCACATCGATGCATCCAGTCAGATGCGTCTGGCTTGGAAGCCGGAAGCCAATGAAGTTTTCGCAATCATGAAACAATCAGTCTATGACCGCCTGCGTGACGCTGGCGCGATATTCTATGATTGGAACCCGCCGCATTCGGAAGTCAACCGCATCAGCGAAGGCGAAATCTTCGCGCGCTTTGTGACAAGCTTTGCCAATACGGAAGAAGAAGTCGATCAGTTTGGCAAGCTTATCGCCTAACAAAAAAAACGGCGCTGAATGCGCCGCTTTCTTTATAGAATCTCAACAGAGATTAGTGGGCGGTTTTCGCCTCAATCTGCTGAGCATCGGCCGCAGAAGAATTGCTGACTTCAATCTTGCGCGGCTTCATCTGTTCAGGGATTTCGCGCTTCAGATCGATGTGGAGCAAACCATTTTTAAGGCTGGCGCCCGCAACTTCAACAAAGTCTGCGAGCTGGAAGCGGCGCTCGAAAGCACGCGAAGCAATGCCGCGATAAAGCACTTCACCGGTTTCAGAATCATCATTTTCGGCCTTCTGGCCCTTCACGGTCAACTGATTACGATGAGCTTCGATTTCGAGTTCGCTTTCAGAGAAGCCTGCAACAGCCATTGTGATGCGATAGGTGGTCTCACCGGTCCGCTCAATATTATAGGGCGGATAAGACTGTGAACCTTCTGGCGATGCAAGCGTGTCGAGCATCGAGGAGAAGAGACGATCAAACCCAACGGTGGAACGATAAAGTGGAGAAAAATCTACGTGACGCATATTTAAGCCCTCCTTAAGAGCGACAAGAATGCACAATATTGGCGGCAGAACTCCCATTCTGGCGAATTCTTTGTGCCGGCGATCCCGTTCTCGGCGACCGCAAAACTTAATTGGGAATACCGCTTTTTCATTTCAAGACTGATTTTAACGTGTCTCGTATAAAATTCTCCCAGAGCCGCGTATGAGCACAGCCAATACAGTTACACGGCTTATCACTTGCCGTAACAACTCCTGATCGCTTGGACCCCGGAAATTGGGGGGTACGCCATCCAATGAACCCAAAATGAACATCATCTTTGGCGAGCGTTCAGATGCTTGGGGCTATTGTCCCACTATGCCCGCTGAAAAGTGGGTTCATCAAAGGATCACGGTTATGAAAAAAGCTTTTCTTGCTTTTGCCGCACTTGCCACCGTCGCAACCGGAATTGCGACCACGTCCCATGCAGCCGATAACGGCCTGCGTGTTCAGGTTCAATATTACGATGATGACGGTTATCGTCCACCCATGCCGCCACGCGGCGGACCACGTCCCGACTGGGATGGGCCGGATCGTGGATATGACAGAGGCCCAGATCGCGGGCACAATCGTGGCCCAGGTCGCGGGCCCGGCTGGGGCGACGGCTATGGACGTCCGGAAATTTTAGGCCCTCGCCAGATTGCGCGTTCACTGCAACGCCGGGGCTATGATGTTGGCGATATGCGCCGTGAACGCGGAGCTTATCTCGTCAAAGCAACCCGCCCAAATGGTCGCCGCGTGATCGTCGTTGTTGACGCGTTCAGCGGCCGCATCATTGATGAACGCCGCGTTGGTCGCGGCTGGTAACTTAGTCTGATTTTGAAAGATCAGTCTGTGTAACGTCCCTTGCACAGGCTGTATTCTGAACCGGAAGTTTGCTCGCAAACTTCCGGTTACTTTTTATAATTGTTTATTCGACTATACTGGTGTGTAATTTTAATTGGGGCCGCAGTTTGAATGCCAGAATTTCTTTTTGAAACCGACGCGAACCCAATTCCCGTGGGAGCGACATCAGGGCAATTTAAAGCCAAAGATGGCATTGATCTGCGTTACGCAATTCTTAAGTCAGAAGTGAAGCCCTCACGCGGAACAGTCATTCTGCTGCAGGGCCGCAACGAATTTATCGAAAAATACTTTGAAACGATGTCAGACCTCACTGCGCGTGGTTTCACCGTCGCGACAATGGACTGGCGCGGACAGGGGGGGTCTCAACGGCTTCTTAAAGATCGTATGCGCGGCTATGTGCGAAATTTCAGCGATTATACCGACGATCTCGATCAGTTTTTGACTGAAATAGTTCTCCCGGATTGTCCGCCCCCCTTCTATGTTCTGGCGCATTCAGCGGGTGCACTCATCACCTATTCGTCAATGCATAAGCTCACATCACGCGTGACCCGCATGGTTCTGTGTGCACCACTGATGGGGTTGCGCCCATTGCAATCCGGTGATGATAAAATGCGCCGCATGGCAACGGCCCTGCGCTGGCTTGGGTTGGGCCGAAAATATGCTGCTGGCGGGCGGATACGCGGCGAGCGGCAATTTGAAAACAATCCCCTCACCAGCGATCCAGTCCGCTTTGCACGCAATATGGAAGTTGTTCGCAACAATCCGAATCTGGCGTTGGGTGGCCCGACTATTCACTGGATCGGTAATGCTTTGCGTGCCGCATCGCGGATTCATCAACCCGACTTTTACGAAGGACCGACGGTGCCGGTCCTCATTATCGCCGCCGGTGCCGATACAGTCGTCTCGACTGCTGCCACAGAACGCCTCGCAGCGCGCACGCGTAACGTCTCACTCGTCGTTATTGATGGGGCGCGTCACGAACTGCTGCAAGAGGCCGACTTTTATCGAGAACAAACCCTTGCAGCATTCGACGCTTTCATTCCCGGAACATCGAAAATAGAAACGCAGCCAGATAGCCTGGAGCCTTCAAATCCTGACAAAAACTAATCAGCTGTTGAGCAGCTCAAGCACTGCGCTGTGTAATTCCGGCGAAGCGGCGGCAACAATATCGCCGCCCTTTTCCGCCGGACCACCGTCGCGCTGCGTGACAACGCCACCCGCCTGCTCGATAATCGGTATAAGCGCGACAATATCATAAGGCTGAAGGCCAGCTTCCACGACAAGATCAGCAAAGCCGCTGGCAAGCATGGCGAAAGCATAGCAATCCACGCCGTAACGCGACAGACGCACCGCATTTTCCAGCCGGTCGAAGCCTTTGCGCAGATCGCCCTTGAAAAGCGCTGGCGTGGTGGTGAACATGGTCGCATCATCAAGCTTTGCCTGAGCGCGCACGGAAAGCCGACGTGGTTCGGCACCTTCACGGAGCAGATAAGACCCATTGGCATCGCCGTAAAAAAGCTCACCCGTGAACGGCTGGGACATCATGCCGGCCTTTGCATCGCCATCGACAGTCAATCCGACCAGCGTTCCCCAAACCGGCAGGCCAGAAATGAATGCACGGGTTCCATCCACCGGATCAATAACCCAGACATGGCTGCGGTCGATATTTTCAGGGCCATATTCTTCGCCAAGAATACCATGGTCCGGAAACTCTCGGCCAATGACGGCACGAATCGCGCGCTCGGCTGCGCGGTCTGCTTCCGTTACCGGATCAAAGCCCGTGGTATATTTATTGTCGATTTCGTTGAACTGGCGAAATCTTGGCAAGGTTTCACGCGCTGCTACGCTCGCCACTTCGGAAAAAAATGCCTTATCGATCAGCAATCCTAAACTCCCGTTTTCATAAATTGATGCATTGATATGCATTCCTTGCTAATATTGCCTATAAATTGAGCTAGCTATTCTTAAGCTCAAAAAATATGCGCAAACTCTTGACCAAAAAGTCCTTGCCGCGTAGCTTAAAGGACAGACAGGCTGTCCTGTCGGTGCCTTTCGGGGCATTTCCTCCCTAGTCTTTGGCCGCGCTTCTTCATTGCAGCGCGGCTCTTTTTATGGAGAATACTGAGCTACTCTGCCGCCAGCGGTGGCACAACCAGAAGCTCATCCGGCAAAGAGGTAAGATCACTCAAGAATTGATAGAGATCTCCGCACAAGGCATCAAAACCAACCAGTTTCTGCAAAGTTTGCTCATTCATATAAATACTGCGATTGATCTCTATCTGAAGTGCATAGCAGGCTGCAGCAGGTCGCCCATAATGCTCGGTGATGAAACCACCTGCATAGGGTTTGTTATGCGCAACCGTATAACCAAGCCCTTGTAAAAGCTCAATGGCTGCCTGCGTGAGCTGTTCACCACAAGACCGACCAAAACGATCACCAATGATAAAATCGGGCCGCCCGGCAGTCTCTCCTGAACGCGTCCCACCCGGCATTGAGTGACAATCAATCAGAACGGAATAACCGAAGCGCTCATGAGTTTCCTTCAGCAATGCATCCAGCACGCGGTGATATGGCTTATAAAGCTGTTCAATCCGGTAAACTGCTTCTTCCAACGCAATGCGTCCGGGATAGATCAACTGCCCTTCAGCCACAAGACGCGGCACAGTCCCCAGGCCTCCGGCGACACGCGCTGACTGACTGTTCACAAAAGGTGGCAGCGGTTCAGCGAACATACGCGGATCAAGTTCGTAAGGCTCGCGGTTTACATCGAGAAATGCACGCGGAAAATGCGCCTTAAGCAATGGCGCGCCAAGACGTGGGGCGGTAGCAAACAGCTCATCAACGTAGCAATCTTCGGAATTCCGGATCGTCAGCGAATCGAGCCGCGATTCCTTTAGAAAAGACGCTGGATAAACGCGCCCGCTATGAGGTGAATTGAAAACGAACGGGATTCGCTGCTGCGCCGGCGCGCAGATCTCAAAAGGAGGAATCTGAGGAAAATCGCGTTCCAGACTCATATTCTCTACCTGTCCTGCCGCCTCTTAGTAACACGTGATAAGATAATTCGGCTTTCAAAGCAGCACCTTACACGAGTCTCACATTGACCAATATACATCATTTGAGACACCACGCCCCTCCCTCTGACAGGCGCTTCAAACGGTAAAAAGCTGTAACATAAAACAGCTTGTTGCCAAACAGCGGCCATAACAATTAACATTTAAGAGAAGATTCATGTCATATTTACCAAAAGAGCGTTTTCTATGGGAAACGCTGAGTCGTCGGCCATGCAGAAAGCTGCGCACGAACGACGTGAAATTCGGACGGACCAATGAAGAGAATTCTGTTAGCTGAAGACGACAACGATATGCGTCGCTTCCTCGTGAAAGCGCTGGAAAAAGCGGGCTATCACGTCACGCACTTCGATAATGGCGCCAGCGCATATGAAAGATTACGCGAAGAACCGTTTTCGCTGTTGCTAACTGACATCGTCATGCCTGAAATGGACGGCATCGAGCTTGCACGCCGCGCAACCGAAATTGATCCTGACCTTAAGATCATGTTCATCACAGGGTTCGCAGCAGTTGCACTGAATCCCGATTCTGATGCGCCGCGCGATGCAAAAGTGCTTTCCAAACCTTTCCACCTTCGCGATTTGGTGAACGAAATCGAAAAAATGCTGATTGCCGCCTGAGGCAATCAGCACGTTTTCCAACCTTTCATAAGTTATTCAACAGAAAGAACAAAAACTTCGAAAAAGGGCATTGACGGGCGCAGCACGATATGGTGTATGCGCCACATCGAATGGGCGTATAGCTCAGCGGGAGAGCACTACATTGACATTGTAGGGGTCACAGGTTCAATCCCTGTTACGCCCACCATTCGAATTCAAAGCTAAGATTACAAATAACAAAAAGCTCTTAGCGCTTCAGAAACTCTCCCATTTTGATGCAAACCATTATTTAAGCTTACGATTAAATAATTCGGAACAAACCTCAGCTTCACGCGTTTAGGCGCTCGGAGACGTGTACCCACACACAAGCATACGCGGCTTCGGACTTGAGGCGGAGTGATTTTTTCTAAATGTTTCATAAAATAATGTCAGGACGATACTGGCGGCTGAAGTCTGCTACCGACCCTCATCATAAACGCGTCGATACGCTATGCAGCGACCTCTCGATGTTTGGATCGGAGTCTTCATACAAAAACTATTTGCAAGCGACCCTGGCAAGCCGTTTACTGCTAGAATCCATGCTCGAAGCGAGCCATATTGAGGCATTGTTGCCTCAATGGAGTGAGCGACGGATTGAACCTGACCTCACAAATGATATTAGTGACGTCAGTGAATGTTCCCCGCCAGAAACATTGAAGTTTAAACGCGCGACAGAACCGGTCGACTTACCAACAATTATCGGAACACTTTATGCGCTGGAAGCGTCGGCTATACGCGTTCCCGAACGGATGACTCTTGTATCGAAAATGGGTTTCACAAAGGACTTTGGTGCCCGACATATCAACCGTCAAATCTTAAATTTGCGTTCATGGCAGCAAACACTTAATTTAATCGAGATAACGCCTTTTGATGACGATGATGAAGAGCGCTGCACATTTGCAGCCATCGCAGCATTCGGTGCCTTTGAGTACAACTATCAAAAGGTCTTCAATGATGTTGCCCCACAGCGAAATTGACCAAACTGCCTGTGATCGCGAACCAATTCATATCCCCGGATCAATTCAGCCGCACGGTATGCTCTTAATTGTAGAGTTAGCAAGTGGTCGGATTATGGGCGGCGCAGGTGATCTAGAGTCGATTTTTGGTCAAACATGGTTGCACGGCAATATTAACGAGGTATTGAAATTCAACGCGCTCTCTTTGGCTTTAGCCGCACCGAAAAAAGATGAAATCATTCTAGGAAAGCTGGTCGTAGATAGCATAACCTTCGATTTGCTCGGCCATATTTCAGATCAATATTTGTTGGTCGAAGTAGAACCCGCCCTTCAATCACTGGTAACTGCCGAACAATCGCTCGCAAACCTCGAAAACATCGCGCAGCAATTCGAGGAAACTCCGGACTTGCGCACATTATTTGCTAAGGCCGTCGTTACTTTTCGACAGTTGACCGGATTCGATCGCGTGATGATTTATCAATTCCTTGAAGATGGGTCAGGTGTTGTCACCGCAGAAGATGGAAATGAAAAATACAAGCCGTTCATTAATCATCATTTTCCTGCGAGCGATATTCCAAAACAGGCACGCGCACTTTATTTACATAATCGTGTTCGCGTTATACCAAATTCTCATTACACGCCTGCGCCTTTGCGTTGGATTGGCCAAGAACCCGAACAGCCGCTTGATCTTAGCGATGTCGCTCTGCGCAGTGTTTCGCCAATCCATTTGCAGTATTTGCAGAATATGAATGTAGGCGCCAGTGCATCCATATCGATCATCAAAGACGGTCTATTATGGGGGTTAATCGCCTGCCACAATGCAACGCCACTCGTCATGCCATTCGCGACGCGAACAGCAGCGCGGGCACTTGCCGCGAGTCTGGCACGCCAAATGAAGGCGAAAGATGAGGCGGAAAATGCACGTGAGCGATTGCGCCTGCGCTCTCACGAAGATCGTCTTGTAGACGCCCTCCTTATCAATGCACCGATCGGGGAATGCCTTGCGCAGAACGCCGATAATTTGCGTAGAATGATGATTGCCGACGGCTTTTCGATTGTTTCTGACGGTAAGCTTATAGCTCAGTCTGGCAAGGCCCCGAATGTAAGCGACCTTACCCATATCCTCGAACTGATAGAAGACAAATTCAAAGATGGCCTTTTTTACTCCCATGAATTCGGCCGTCAGAAAAACCTGCCTGAACACATCGTTCAGATTGCCAGCGGCATATCGGTGCTCAAGCTCTATTTAGAAGAGGACCTTTTTGTCATTTGGTCGCGTGCGGAAAAGGTACAAACAGTTGAATGGGCGGGCAATCCACACAAAGACACATCCGCTTCAGCATCGTCGCCTTTGACGCCGCGCGCTTCATTCGACGCGTGGACAGAAAAAGTACGTGGCAAATCGCGTTACTGGAATTTCAACAAGATCGATGCGATGCATCGCATAAGCCGTGTGATACTTGAAGCATATCAGCGTCGTCGGATTGACAAACTAAACCGCGAACTTCAGCGCACTTTGGACCAGCAACAAAAGCTGCTGGAGCAAAAAGATTTTCTCATGAAGGAAATCAACCATCGTGTTCAAAACAGCTTGCAGCTTGTTTCAACATTTCTCGGCATGCAAATGCGAGAGACTGATGACTTACAGATTATTCAATACCTTACTGACGCACGCAGTCGTATTGCAGCAGTAGCACTTGTTCATCGTCGCCTTTATTCTGACAGTTATGTTGGCTCTGTCGATCTGGCGCGTTATTTGGATGAACTATCGAATGAACTTTTCCAATCAATGGGCGAGGAATGGCGAAGCCGACATACCAGCAAACTCGCGCATGTGCTCATCAACGCCGACCGCGCAATTAACATTGGCTTGGTCTATTCTGAACTTGTCACAAATGCAAACAAGTATGCCTATGACGGCGCACCGGGTCCGACCGCTGTTTCGCTTGATCAGCATTTCAACCAAGCTCGCTTAATTGTTGCTGATAGTGGAACGGGCAAAACAAGAACACGAGAAGGATTTGGCAGCAAATTACTCAAGGCAATCATTCTCGGACTTGGCGGAGAAATGGAAGAAATCGATAACCGTCCAGGACTGAAGATCGTTGTCACCGTTCCAATTGAACTTTAAATCCAAGATGCTCGAGTAAAAAACGTAAGCTGCTATTTGCCTAGCACTCTATCGCGGTTCAAGAAGAGCATTACGTATTCGCTTTACGACAGTGAGTATCAACAGCAGACAAAAGACTGGCTGCACCCAAAACATCCATTGTGGCAAGGCCCCATCGATGGCGATCCACGCGCCAAGTACGCCGAAAACCACAGCGCGGTCGCTCTTGCCCATTGGACCGTCGTAACGGCGGCTTGATCCGAGCGAGGCTGCCGTGACGCCGACAAACTCAGTCAGCGTGGCAATGAAGATAATCGCGAAGATCCAGAGCGCCGAAAACGGCGCGATGATCGCAAAAGGCGCATAGAGCGCTGCGTCGGAAATCACATCGCCGATCTCGTTGAGATAGGCACCCAGCACGGATTTTTGACCGTGTTCGCGCGCCAGCATACCATCAACCGCATTGAGCGCCATGCGAAGAAACAGCCAGACTGGCACAAGCGCAAACCAGATCGGATTCCCGTTCAGGCCAAGAAAGGCACCAAGAGCGATCGAGCCCAGTGCGGCTGCAATCGTGACCTGATTGGCCGTCACACCTTTTGCAGCAAGCTGTACGACAAGAGGTCTCAACAAGATCTGGAAACGGGACTTAAGTTGATAAACAGACATAAGAAACTTTCGGGAAACTTTTGGAAATGACGATTATGTAAAAATCAGCTATTTGCGACCGGCCTTAGCTCGTTTATTCAAACATTCTATTCTACTCAATAGTAATTGGGGAGAATAAGTTGAAGGGCTTGCTGAGAGGAGTGGGAATGAACCAGCCTACGAAATTACCGGGGCATGAAACGGCGTCACATCGTGCAGCGCAAGAATCCCATTTCGTCACCCATGACGGCACTTCGCTGTTCTATCGTTTCTGGCCTGCCCGCTCTGAAAAACCGAAAGGCGTTATCGTTCTTCTGCATCGCGGCCATGAGCATAGCGGACGTGTGAGCCATCTCGTGGATGAGCTCGGGCTTGATGATTATGCATTCTATGCCTGGGACGCACGCGGCCACGGAAATTCTCCGGGCGTGCGCGGCTTTTCGCCGTCCTTTGGCGCTTCGATCCGCGATCTCGATAGTTTCGTTGCCCATATCCGCAATGAAACCGGCGTAAGAAACGAAGACGTGGCGCTTATTGCGCAGAGCGTTGGCGCCGTTCTGGCGAGCGCATGGGTGCATGACTATGCGCCCAATATCCGTGCGCTGGTCATGGCCTCCCCAGCCTTCGACATTAAGCTTTATGTGCCTTTCGCCAAAGAGGGCATCGCGCTCTGGCAGAAACTCAAAGGCACGTTCTTCGTCAATTCCTACGTCAAACCGCAGTTTTTGACCCATGATCGGGAGCGCATTGAATCCTATCGCACTGATCCGCTGATTACACGGCCGATCGCCTCGCATATTCTGCTTCAGCTTTATGAGGCGGCAAAGCGCGTGGTGGATGATGCGCGGGCGATTACCGTTCCGACACAACTACTCATTTCCGGCAGCGATTTTGTCGTGCGGCCAACTCCACAGCATCGCTTTTTTGAGAACCTCGGCAGCCGCATTAAAGAGCGCCATGTGCTCAAAGGTTTTTACCATGACACGCTGGGTGAACGGGATCGCAAACCGGCACTCGCGCTGATCCATGATTTCATCGAGGCCCGTTTTGCGGAGGCACCACAACGCGCCGATCTGACGGAAGCGCATATTGCAGGCCATACGCGCGATGAGGCTGACAGACTATCAAGTCCGCTACCGCTGCTTTCACCGCGCGGGCTTTACTGGACATCGACGCGCGCCTCTATCGGCTTCGGCTCGCTTTTGTCCGAAGGTCTGAAAGTTGGTCGTCGTACCGGTTTCGATTCAGGTTCCACGCTCGATTATGTCTATGAGAATGAAGCGCGGGGCTTGGGGCCCGGCGGCAAGCTCATCGACAAGCAGTTTCTGGAAGCCATCGGCTGGCGCGGCATTCGCCAGCGCAAAGTGCATCTTGAGGAACTGATCAGACACGCCATCAGGCGGCTGGAAAGCGAAGGTCGATCAACCAATATCGTCGATATTGCCTGTGGGCATGGCCGTTATGTGATTGATGCGGTGGTGCGGGCGGGCGAATTGCCAAACAGCATTCATCTTCGTGATTACTCGCCGATCAATGTGCTGGCTGGACGCAAGCTCATCAAGGATCGTGGTCTTGAAGCAATCGCTCATATGGAAGAAGGCGATGCCTTTGACGAGGAAAGCCTTGCAAGCATCACGCCGCAACCAGACCTTGCGATTGTGTCCGGGCTTTATGAGCTTTTCCCGGACAATGCGCTCATTAACCGGTCGCTTTCAGGCCTCGCTCGTGTGCAGCAGCCGGGCTCACTGCTCATTTACACCAACCAGCCATGGCATCCGCAGCTTGAAATGATCGCGCGTGCGCTCACGTCACATCGCGGCGGACAGGCATGGGTGATGCGCCGCCGTACACAGGGCGAAATGGATCAGCTTGTCGAAAAGGCTGGATATCGCAAAATCGAACAGCGCACCGATCAATGGGGAATCTTTACTGTATCGATTGCCGAACGCATCGGAGACGACGCAGCGTGATAACAAGACCGGCAGACCATGGTGGTTTACCACGGCGGGCTGTGATCCGCCGCGCAATCGCTTGGCTTCTGTTTCTTGGACCGTTTTTCTATCTGACCTATGGCACGGCCAACTGGCTTGCATCTCTCCATGATGACGTGCCAAACCTCGCTTTCAACTGGGAAGGCCATGTTCCCTTTATCGCGTGGAGCATCATTCCCTATTGGTCTGTCAATATGTTTTACGCGATAGCACTTTTCGTCAATGACAGCCCGGAACAGGTAGACAGGCTGGCAAAGCGTTATCTCACCGCGCAGATTATCGCTGTCCTATGCTTTGTAGCCTTTCCGCTGACAGCCACATTCGTCAAACCTGCGACCTCCGGCCTGCCGGGTTTCATGTTCGATGTGCTGGGCGGGTTCGACAAACCATTCAATCAGGCGCCTTCGCTGCATATCGCGCTTTTGATCATTATCTGGGATCAGATGCGTCGCGTGATGGGCGATGTAATGCGTGTGGTCTGGCATGTCTGGTGTCTGCTGATCGGATTGTCGGTGCTAACCACCTATCAGCATCATGCGGTTGATATTCCGGCAGGGGCTTTGCTCGGGCTGTTCGCGCTATGGCTTTTCCCACGCAACACGCCATCGCCTTTGGCAGAGTTTCACATCACATCCGACCTGAAATCGCGGCGGATCGGTCTTTATTATCTTGCGGGGGCAACAGTTTTTCTTGCGCTGGGTGTCCATGGTCTGAGCATCACCGGCTACGCGATTTTCTGGTTCTGGCCCGCAACCGCGCTTGCAATCGTGGCGCTCGGTTATTTCGGTGCGGGTGCCGGTATTTTCGAAAAACAGACAGACGGTGCGGTCAGTCTTGCGAGCCGCTTGTTGCTCTGGCCTTACCGCTTCTTTGCCCGACTGAATGTCCGCTTCTGGACGCGCAGGATTCCAGCCCATGTCGAGCTTGGCGACAATGTTTTCCTCGGACGTTTCCCAAAGGCTAGAGAACTGCAGTTTTTCTCGACCGTCATTGATCTTGCATCCGAAATGGTGCCACCCGCGCACTCTATCGACTGGAAAAGCTACGGCACGATTGATCTCATCAAGCCTCCCGCAGAAAAGCTACGGCTCGCATCAGATGCGGTCGAAGTCGCACGCCATCACGGTCCGGTGCTCATCTGTTGCGCGCTGGGCTTTCAGCGCAGCGCCACGGTTGCAGCCCACTGGCTTATCAAAACGGGACGTGTGAACAATCAACGCGAAGCCGAAGCGCTGATCCGCGCAAAAGGCTGGCCGGTGCATCTGCACACAAGTGAGGTGCATGAATGAGCGCGCAGGCATCAAGCATCGCAGCAAGTTTGCAGCGAAATGCCTATCTCGCCATTGCGGTGGCCCTATTGATATTGGCTGCCGCTCCGTTTTTGCGCGTCGTGCATGACCTCACCTTCTGGCTGGTCTGGCCGATCCTCCTTGCGAGTGGTTTGGTCACTCTCGGAATTGCCGCTCACCTGCTGTTTGATGCAGCACTTTTTCGGCTGGTTGCCGCAAATCCCATTGAAGAGGCAGGACTGATCGAACTCGACAGGACGCTCGAAAAAATGGGCCTGCGTAAAGCAATCGGCCCCACCCGCCCGCTCGTCGAACGGATTGCCGGCTCCCGGCGCATCATCGGTCGTTTGCGGTTTTTTCTGGCACTAGCCATTGTGCTGTTCATTCTTCTGGCCTTCGTGCCACATGGTCAGGAGCTTTGATATGCGGGAGCTGATCCGCCAGCAGGTGCAATCGATTTTCGGCTCGTTTCTGGCGATCCTGTCGCGCGGGATTACCGGCGTTCGGCCCATCTGGAGCGGCACCGGACCCTCGCGCAATCAGCGCATCTATTTCGCCAACCACACCAGCCATGGTGATTTCATTCTGCTTTCCTCCTGCCTCAATCAGGAAGAACGTGCGCGCACCCGCGCCGTCGCTGGTGCTGATTACTGGCGAGGCAATGCCGTGCGCCAGTTCATGGCTGAAGTGCTGTTGCGCACTGTGCTTGTGGAACGCAACTGGGTGGAACGCACACAAGATCCCATGGAGGTGATGCTGAAAGCGCTGGCCGATGGTCATTCGCTCATCATCTTTCCCGAAGGCACACGCAACATGACCGATGAGGCGCTGCTGCGTTTCCGGTCCGGCATTTACAATCTTGCGCTGGCACGACCAGATGTTGAACTGGTGCCGTGTTGGATTGAAAACATGTCACGCGTCTTGCCAAAGGGCGCAATGCTGCCCGTGCCACTGCTTTGCCGTGTGATTTTCGGTGCGCCGGTTCAGCTCCATGAGGGAGAGGATCGCAAGGAATTTCTCACACGCGCGCGCCAGAGCCTTCTCGATATTCAGCCTCAGAATGGTAATCACCCATGAGCGAAACGACCCAACTCTTCCTTGGCCTCATGGGCGTTCTGGTCACAGCCAGTGCCGTTGCCGGTGTGTTGTCATGGCGTGCGCCAAAACCGCTTTCATCCACCCTGGTCAACCTCAATGCCCGCATCAAGGCATGGTGGATCATGGTCGGCGCCATGTGTATCGCCTTTCTCTTCGGAAAAGGCGGCGTGATCGTGCTGTTTGCGCTCATTTCATTTGCGTCATTGCGCGAATATGCGACGCTTACACAAACCCGTCGCGCTGACCATCGCGTGCTGCTTGGCATGTTCCTGCTGGTCATTCCAGTGCAATACTATCTAATCTGGATCGACTGGTACGGCCTCTATTCCATCTTCATTCCGGTCTATTGCTTCCTCGCCATGCCTGTGCTGACGGCCCTTTCCGGCGATACGTCGCGCTTTCTCGAACGCATCAGCGAACAGCAATGGGGTATCATGCTCTCGGTCTATTGCATCAGCCATGTGCCTGCGCTGATGACTCTGGATATTCCAGGCTATGAGGGCAAGAAATTGCTGTTGATCGCATTTCTGGTGGCAACCGTACAGGGCAGCGACGTGCTGCAATATGTTTTCGGAAAATTGTTCGGCAAGCATCGCATTGCACCCAATATTTCGCCGTCCAAAACCTGGGAAGGCTTTGTCGGAGGAGTCGCGAGCGCATCACTTCTGGGGGCTGGACTTGCCTGGCTCACACCGTTTTCGCCATTGCAAGCTGGTGCGCTGGCCGCGACCGCTTGCGTCATGGGCTTTTTCGGCGGGCTTGTGGCATCTGCCATCAAGCGTGATCGCGGGGTCAAAGACTGGGGACACATGATCGAAGGACATGGCGGTATGCTCGACCGCGCAGACAGTCTTGTCTTCTCAGCCCCTGTGTTCTTCCACATTGTGCGGTATTTCTGGGCGTAACCCCCAGCACCGAATGTGACGAAACAAAGCCTTGAAAACCCGAAATGCAGTAAAAACTTGTTACCCGGTTTTGCAGGTCTTTATTTCGCGATGCCTTTTATGACCTTTAAGCCTTTCTGGGCGGGTTCCGTTTTACCGGACCCGCTCTATCTGTTTGCTCGGGTGGGAAATGCAAAAGAACTGAAAGGTTGAAACGATGAAAACTGCGGGTATCTGCGCTTTTATTATGACGACTCTCACGGCTGGCAGCGCTTTAGCGCAAGGTCAGGCCACAGCACCACAGATGACGCCTGAAGCGCTCTATAAAGCAGCTCAGAACCAGCTTGGCATCGTCGAGTATTGCAAAGACAAAGGCTTCGCGACACAGGAAGACATCGACAGCCAGCAGTCCATCATGAAGATCATGCAGGAACCTGCCGACAAGTCAGGCCTTGAAGAAGCGCAGGCCGCAGGCCGCAAGGGTCTTGTCCAGTCACTTGGGCAGGAAACCGACGTTGAAGATTACGCCAAAACCTCTGGCAAGAGCGTCGAGCCGTTCTGCCAGCAGATTACCACAGCCATTAAGCAGACAGCCGCGCAGCTGCCGAAATAAGCTTATTTTTGCTGCAATGGAATTCTCTCCATTGCAGCAGCCTACTTTTGCCAAAATGCAACACCGCTAAATAAGATGAGTATATTTCTCATATATTATTGTGTTTCAGCGAATGCATAACTATGGTGCCGCAACAAAATGTGGTGCCCTCCTTGAACCGATCCGACAAACACAATCTGCCTTCGGCTTTTCCTCTGCAAGAAATTGCAGATATCGATGCCGCTATTACAGATTATTACGACGAACTGTGCCGCGCAGTCCGTCGGCGTGGGCACGCCTCCTCCAATGCGAATGAAGTCGTCCACGATCTTTATGTGCGCCTGAAGGATCGCGGAACCGATCTTCAAGGCAAATCGTCGTTACGCGCCTTTCTTACACGTGCTGCGATCAATCTGGGTCTCGACCGCTTTCGCCGCGAACGCTTTGAAGCCGAACTCTTTTCCGGCACAGAGGAAGAAGCCGCAAACATTGCAAGCAAGGTTACAGATCCTGATCTGGCACTGGATATGCCACGCCGCCTCGCTCGTCTGCGCGATGCGATCATGGAACTGCCATTGAAACAGCGCCGCGTTTTCATCGCCCATCGCATTGGCAACCTACCCCCGGATGAAATAGCAATGCGCTTTGGAATCACGCGGAATATGGTGGACAGACACCTGCGAAAAGCGCTTATGCATTGCCTCATTCGACTGGACGAACTGGACCAGGCATAATGAACCCAGCATCAAAAAAAACGAACGAGGCTGAGCGACAGGTTCAGGAACAGGCAATCGACTGGCTGCTTCAATTGCAAGCCGCCCCCGATGATGAAACGCTTATCGAAGCTTGTGCACTATGGCGCGCAAGTGATACCCGACATGAACGCGCATTTGCTAAAGCCGCCCGCGTGTTCAGTGATAGTCGTTTTCTACTGTTAAACGATACAGATTTTGCAAAAAATGCTGCACGAAAGCCGAATTATCCGATTGCTGCTGCTTTAAGCTCGATGCTTTTCTTCGCTGCCCTTACCGGTGGTTTCATTGCATTTGATGGCCCGATGCGCCTGCGGGCGGATGCTATTTCGACAAGTAGCGAAATGCCCGTCATTAAATTAAGCGATGGTTCCACCGTTCAATTGAATGCCGGATCGGCAGTCGCTTTTGATATTACGAATGATGGACGTCAAGTACAGCTATTGCGCGGCGAAGCCTATTTCATTGTCGCACCAGATCCGCAGCGCCCTTTCAGGGTTAAAGCTGCAAATGGCGAAGTGACAGCCCTTGGAACTCAATTCGATGTAAAGTTAAAAGATAGTGGTGCAGATGTGGTTGTGACCGAACATGCGGTTCAGGTTCAGACAAGCGCGTCTTCATCAGCCTTCAACCCACTCGATACGTTACGGCTGGATGAAGGACAGAGCGTTTCATACGACAGCCGCAATGGCATTGGTCAGGTCGCGATGATCGATCCGGAACTCGCTGCATCCTGGAGAAGCGGTCGTCTCGTTTTTGAGGACCAGCCGCTTGAGCATGTCATCGAAGATATTGCGCGCCACCTTCCCGTTAAGGTGATGATCACAAGCAGCAACCTTGCCGAACGCCGGATAACAGGCTCATTTGATCTGACGGCCCCTTCAACCGCACTTGATGATTTTATCAAAGCTTTTGATCTCAAAGCAATACGTGTGGGATCACTCCTGACGGTACTGCATAATTAATTTTCGATCAGATGTCCCAAACATATCAACTCATTCGTCCAGTCTTTGAAAGGCAATTTGCGCGCATGCGCTAGAGCCTCAATACCAATGCCCGACACCAACGCCCTGACCGTTGAGACTGGAAACGACATGAAAATCCCCTCTTCGCGCATTCTCAACGTCTGCGCACGTCCATTGTTTGCATCGCTGCTTATGAGCGGCACCGTATTGAGCGCGTTCATTGCCACGCCTGCTACGGCGCAGGCGGCACCACAGGCAGTCGCGGTCAACATTCCGGCAGGAGGGCTTGCAAACAGCCTCAACCGTCTTGCAGTGCAAACGGGTCTTCAGATCGCTTTTGATGCGTCTGTCACCAGCGGTTTAAGCACATCCGGCGTCAAGGGAATCATGACACCTGCGCAGGCGCTTGCGACGCTGCTGCGTAACACAGATATTGACTATCGTTTCACCGGCGACCGCACGGTACGCCTTGAGCGCGAAACGGGTGCAAACAATACCGCTGCGCCTGTCAATAACGGTTTCTTGCAACTCGACACCATCACCGTCAGAAATATTACTGGTGTTGATTTTGCCGAGCTTGATCCGCGTGTGTCGCAGATCACCTCTGAACAATTGCAGTAGGCACAGGCTTCAACAATTCCTGAACTCGTGAAAAAGACACCCGGCGTTTCCATGCTTGGCGGCGTGCGTACCGAAGGTCAATCAATTGCGGTCCGCGGCTTTTCACGTCAGACCGACGTGCGCATTCTGCTCGACGGCGCACCAAAGAATTTCGAAAAATACGATCAGGGCACAATCTTTGTAGAGCCAGAATTGCTCAAGCGCGTCGAAATCGAAAAAGGTGCAACCACTGTTCGTTATGGCAATGGTGGCTTCGGCGGCACGATCAGGCTTGAGAGCAAGGATGCAGCAGATATGCTGCGGGTGGGCGAAAATTGGGGTGCATGGGGCAAGACCGCATACCAAACAGCAAACAAGCAGTTCCTGGAAACTGGCGCAGTCTATGGCCGCTCCAATCTCGGCACGGGTATTGATTTCGACGGTATTGCCAGCCTGACATGGCGCAAAGGCGACAACATGCGTGTTGGCGGCGGCGAGGTCTATAGTTACTCCAATTCCGAGCTGACTTCCTTTTCCGGCAAACTATCTGGAGAAGCGGCAGGGCATAAACTAACTGCGTCTGTACTTTACGGCGAAAGTGCCAACTGGGGACCCCTCGCCGCTATTCGCGGAGAGTTTGAGCCGAGTGTTTATCAAATCCAACGATATGGGTATCGGGGTGCCGTGCAAAGAATGCTTGCATGGCGAGAGCTGAAAGATTTCACATCGGTTGTCGAGCACACCTATGATGGTGACAGCGATCTGGTGAACACGCGGATCATGGCGAGCTATTCATCCACCGATATGCATGCAGAACGCTTTCCCGGTGTGGAAGGTTCGGCATCCCTTGGCGGGACGGAAAACGACGCAAAATATTCTGATTTTCATATCGAAGCAGAAAATACTTCAAATTTTCAGCTTGGCGGCATCGATCACAGCCTGAACTACGGTGTGCAGTTCAATCATCACGTTCGTGATGTGACAATGTTCTACAAGGGTTATGAAAATCAGGCTCAGTATAATTACGGCTATTTCGCGCCGTGGATAATGCCTGCCGGAAAACAGGACGTGACATCATTCTTTATCCGAGACAAGATCGGACTAACTGACAAACTGATCGTCACCCCGGGCATTCGCTATGATTATATTCGTTCAGAAGGCGAGCCTAATGCCGCGCCTCGTTATAATGATCCATCCGCAGGTCACGATTACTCCGCGGTAACGCATCACGGTTTCACACCGGCGGTCAGCGCGTCATACCAGATTACACCCGCAACACGCCTGTTTGTTGACTGGGCCTATGCAATGCGCGCGCCCAACATCGATGAAATCTATTCGGTGCAGAGTGCGGACACGAAAACATCCAGATCAAGTCGCGGTCTTTCGGTCGAACGCAATAACACGGTCAACATCGGCGCTGATACATCGCTCAACAGCATCTTTACAGATGGCGATATGTTGATGGTTCGCGGCTCTTTCTTCAACAACAAGGTTACAAACCCCGTCGGAAGACGCGTCGGTAGTAAAAATAATGCCGGACTAGATTACAGAGAGGCTTCCTTCTACTGGAACATGCCTTCCTACTATTCGCGCGGTTTTGAATTGGAAGCGCATTATGAAAACAGCTTCTTATTTGCAGACGCAAGTCTCACCTATATGATCGGCAGGCGTCATGGGACGCTTAATAATATCCATGGTCCCGATAGCTATATCAACGACATCATGCCAACCACTGCCATAACCACGCTTGGCTACAAACTTCCTGATTATGACATCAACTTTGGCTGGACCGGCACTTTTGTCGATCATCAGAACAGAACTGGTTACGTCAAAGATGATCTGAGTTTCAAACGACCAAATGCACCCGGCTATGCCGTCCATGACCTGTTCTTCAATTGGGCACCTACAAAAGGCGTCATGAAGGATTCTGAACTGCGGCTTGGTCTTGATAATATATTCGACAAAGAATACGAGCCTTATCTCAGCGACGGCATCACAGCTATGCCGGGCCGTAATTTCAAGGTTTCGTTTAGCCGGAAATTCTGATGAGAAAAACGGACTGAAACCACTGGTTTCAGTCCTTTATTTTTTAGCGCCGGGAAAATTTAACAGGTGCCGTAATCGTCTTGTTAGCATCCGGCGGAGGTGCTGGGACAGGCGAAGCACGCTGAACCAATGACAACACTTCACTGTCGAGCTCCGGCCATCCCGAAGATCTTGCGAGCGAAGCAGACAGAACCTTGCCGCTATCATCGATGCGGAAGCGAACATAAACAACGCCTTCTTCCCCGCGTGATTTCGCAGCAGAAGGGTATTTTTTACGACGCTCAAGATGCGCCATAAGACGTGACTGCCAGCGGGCCGGTGTCATTGAAGATGCGAATAGGCCAGACGCCGATTGGCGTGCGGCATTCCGGTTTGTCTGCGCCACCTGAGCTTGGGCCTTGACCGCCTGCTTGGACGACGCTTGCTCCTGCTGGCGTTGTTTAACGGGCGTCTTCTTAGTATCCTCTTTCTTTACAACTTCTTTTTTAACAACCGGCTTTTTCTCAATCTCTTTTTTGGGTTCCGGAGGAGTAGGCTTCGCTATCGGAAGAGGGACTTCAACATTTTCGAGTTGTGCAAGTTCTTCTTCTGGATGCACTTCTTCCGGTTCAACCGGAGTCGGTTCTTCCTGAGCACTTTCTTCTTCTTGAACTTCAGGCTCTTCTACGGGTTTTTCGACTTTCTCCGCAGGTGCACTGGCATCAGCTGTTTCCTGATCGGGGGAAATCTCGTTTTCCTCCGTCGTCATTGCTTCCGGTGTCTCAGCCAGTTCGATCATGATTGCTGCCGGAGGCGTATCATCCGCCATCGCCATTTCCGGTTCACGCATCAGCCACATTGCAGCTGCAACGTGAACCGATAGCACAACAAAACATGCCCCCGCCCAAAGTGCTAACTCACTCACGCCGCCACGCAGATCGTGGTTGTCGCTATTACCGTTCATGACAGCTCCGCCCATACAGGCGTAACAACGACCTTCTCTTTACGGCGAAAATCAGAAAGCATCTGCCCGTGATTGATCATGCTAAGCAGATCACAATCAAGGCATGCAAGGCGTCCGTCTTCCGTCTGCAAAGCAAGATCGGCAATTGTAAAATCATCAAAAGCAGCAACAAATGATCGCTGTGCGGCTTGCAACAAATGCCCGAAGGCAGACCCTGTATTATTGTCTTTTGCTGCTTCAGCCGGATTGTCAAAACCAGGCTGCATCAAACGCAGCACAGTGCCAACGTTGATGGCATCCGGCTCACAAGCAAGCCGAATGCCGCCCCCGCGCCCCCGCGTGCCGACCAGAAAACCGTGATGAATGAGATCCGAGACGATCTGCGCTGCATGATCCTTCGTCGTGCCCGTCGCTTCTGCAGCCTCACGTGTCGTGACAGCTTGGCCGCCCGAGTTACGGGCGCAGAGAACGAGCAATTCAATCGAAAGTTCGGCTTGTCTGGTAAATCGCATCACATGAATCTTTTCTGGTGTAAACCTTTTCAGAAACATGGCCCCATCAACATGTGGCCTTTACGATATGTGAGGATCAAGCGAAGATTTCACGCACCAGCGCATGAACGCGACGGAAAGCAGCTTCTGCTCCCGCAACAACGCGTTCTTCTTCAACTTCTGTGAGATCAACTTCATCCAGTGCTGCGGTAAATGTACGCCAATGCAAACCACGGCCTTCAGGCGCGCCAGCGAGATGGCGTGCGCCAAACTCTTCTGACAGTTCTAGCTTCAGTGCTTCTTTGAGGAGGAAAGCAGCGCCAAGGTTGGAACCTTCAGCAACGTAAAGCCAGCCAAGTGCGGTCGGCAGATCAATTTCAATGCCTTCTGCAAAAGCAGGTGCTGCATCGGGTGCTGGCAGCTCAAATCCAAGATCGATAAGATCCTGACCAACCTGTTCGAAGCGGCGGCGGCCCTTCAGGTCTGGAAGCAACGCATCAAGAGCGGCATCGTCATAAAGAACATTGATATCGCGGTGGAACTGATACTGCACCTGCACAAACATTGCATAGCGGTCACGGCTGGAAAATGGCTTGCCTGCCATGATGCTCTGGTCAAGGCGCTCATGCGTTCCTGTGGTACGCGCCTTTAGACGTTTCGAGCGGGGAAGAGCAACGGGCTGCTCAAGTACGGCGGCATCAGTCATATCGTATGTCCCTGTTATCTGGCATGTCTTCGGTTCGAACCGGACATTAACCTCTCCATTTACTAAGACGTTTGAGCGACCCATCTTTTGCAATCCCGAGACGGAAAAAAATGCTTCGGCACAAAATGTCGCACCTTTTAACTGCTAGAAATCGAAGTTGAAGCCCAGCTGAACAGTATGCTTGTCGATCGAGCTGGATGACTTACGGCTATTCGCGATATTCGAGCTGCCGATGTTGTTTGTATGTTCATAAGCCTTTTCTTCTTCGGTTTCGCAATTCAAACTGCCATAAAAGTCACCCAAGAACTCATTTGGTGGAATGGTGACGGGAACAACATAATGCTTCGACCGCATCACATGACGTTGCGAAACAACAGCAAGTAATTTCCGATCGATCGTCGTAATTGCTGCTATTATCAACTTAATATTGCGGGTTTTTTTAGATGAAATTCCGCAATCGGAACCGGACGGCCAAACAGCCAGCCTTGACCAATGGCATCTTTGTGCAATTCAAGCACATGCTCGGCCTGTTCCGGTGTTTCCACACCTTCAACGACCAGCTTTAGCTCAAGGCGCGCGGCAATATTACAAATATTTTCGACGATTTCTGCGCTCACGGCCTCGGTGCCAATAGCCTGTGTAAACATGCGATCAATCTTAATGCCGCTGATAGGCAATTTTGCCATATAAGCTAGATTCGAATATCCGGTACCGAAATCATCGATGAAAAACTCATAGCCTCTAGCCCGATAGGACCTCATTCCTTCGATGAGCTGTTCATGATGCGTGGTTGAGCGTTCGGTTATTTCGAGAACGATTTGCTGGGCAGAGATGTCCAGGCGGCTTCTTTCATCATCAAGAAAAACCAGGATTTTAGGGTCAACAACATCATCTACCGATAAATTGAGGCTGATATAGAAATCGCTGTGCTTTTGTAGCAGCAACCTCATTTCCTCCAGCGACTTACGGATGATTATACGTGTTAGGTTTTTGATGTCGCCTTGTTCTTCTGCTATCATAATAAATACATCGGGGGGTATCTCTGCGCCATGCTCATCAGACAGTCGCGCAAGCACTTCGGCACCCTTCACATGACCGTTGCGAAGCGACACCAGCGGCTGATAAACAACCGTAATACGTTCTTCGGTAATTGCTCGCTTTATCTGTTGTGGTAGCGACGAGTAACCATGCCGCCACCGAATAGCGGCCACGCCCAGTCCACTGCCAGCAAGCGCTCCAAAGGCCACAAGTGCCATAAAGACGCCGGTTGGTTGTTGAAAAAGGCTGACTCCCGATAACGACGCGATCACACAAATATCAATCTCGTCAGAGCAGCCTGAAACTACGCGATGAGAACGGATGTCATACCACGCCAGCTTCTCGGGCGCTTGCATTGTCAACTGGCTGGCATCACCAAATGTACGATAAATATAATTGCTGCTTCGGCTCAAAACATGAGCGCTCAAATTTGGCTCTGGCTTTTCATAAGACTCAAAGGCAACAGGTGAAGTAAACACGATCCCCGCACCATGCGTAACCATATCGACAGGCCCGAGATGTTTTCCAATGCCCCTTGCGTTGGCCCAGAGTCGGTGTCCGCCATCTACTTCCCGATCTGAGACCGGCAATTCGATGGGAGGGGATAATTTGCCCCATAACGCTGTACAGACTATATGATTATCCTCTACGCGACCGATATCACGAAGATAACGTGCGTTAAAAGCCAATCGCCTCAATTCCGTGATATTCTCGTCAGAACAAAAATCTTCGCTACTGTTGTTGACGATCGCAAGTGTATTCCTGCCAGACTTTGCGACATTTACTGAGTGTTTTAACAGGTCGTCGCGGTATTCATTCAAACGAATATAAGAGAGACGAACCAGTTCGAGCTGCCCCAAAAATATAATTATTCCCACGCCAAGACATGCGGCGAGCGCAACAAACCACCGATCTCCGTTGTTACGCAGCCTTGCCATCCGAAAGAACGTCTCCACCCGGCGAGTCAACGCCCCACATATTAGATGACGCTATACAAGTCTTTTAACGAAGCCAACGGGCGAGATACGGAATTTATCAATAAAATGCCAATAAAAATAGGTTCCTTATTAAATATTCAATTACACACTGAGTATTCGAAACCATCGTTAAAAATTTAATTTTATTAAATTTTTAACGATGGTTGACGACACGGACCAGAACCGTAAATTAGTCATCCATGAACAAAATTATGATCGACCAAGACTATCTTATTGAAAAGCTCGCTGCGTTGCTGGCAATTCCAAGCCCTACAGGTTTTACGGATGAAGCGGTGCATTTCGTTGCCCGCGAACTGGAGCGGCTCGGGCTTGAAGTTATCCTAACGCGGCGAGGGGCGATCCGCGCACGCCGCAGCGGCAAATCGAGAAAGCCTGCGCGCGGTATCGTCTCCCATGTCGATACGCTTGGTGCGCAGGTCAAGTATCTCAAGTCCAATGGGCGGCTTGAGCTTGTTTCAATCGGCAACTGGTCGGCACGATTTGCAGAAGGTGCGCGCGTTTCGATCTTCTCTTCCAAAGGCACCTATCGCGGCTCGATCCTGCCGCTGAAAGCCTCCGGCCACACCTTCAATGAGGAAGTGGATACGCTTCCCGTTGGCTGGACCTATATCGAGCTGCGCGTCGATGCGCTGGCCCGCAACAAGGAAGACCTCATTGAGCTCGGCATCGACGTTGGCGACATTGTCGCCGTCGATCCTATGCCGGAATTCATCGATAATGGCTTCATCGTCTCGCGCCATCTTGATGACAAGGCGGGCGTTGCAATCATGCTGGCATCGCTCGAAGCCATGCAGCGGCTCAATGTCGAAACACCGGTCGATACATACTGGATATTCACCATAGGCGAAGAAGTTGGCGTCGGCGCTTCTGCAGCCGTTGTGCCGGATATTGCCTCGCTGGTGGCGATTGATAACGGTACCACAGCCCCCGGTCAGAATTCGTCCGAATTTGGCGTGACACTCGCTATGGCGGACCAGACCGGGCCTTTCGATTATCATCTGACCAAGAAGCTTTACGAGCTTTGCGGCGAGCACGATATCCCGGTGCAGAAGGACGTTTTCCGCTATTATCGGTCTGACGCGGCATCTGCGGTAGAGGCTGGCCACGATGTTCGCACGGCGCTTCTGGCCTTCGGTGTCGATGCGTCGCACGGCTATGAACGCATTCATTTGAGCGCTCTTACATCGATTGCAAAGCTTACTGTTCACTATGCAATGAGCGAGGTTGAGATCAAGCGCGATGCAGAGGAAACGACCAAAGGTCTCAAGGGCTTTACGCATCAGACATCGACCACGGCCGAGCAAGATCTGAGGCCTGAAGATAGCCCGACGGAATAGCTGAAAACAGCACTGAGAATTTAAAGGCGGGGCATCCCGCCTTTTTTTCGAGCGCGTCCCTAAAAGCGTAAAGCGGGTGCGGTCACGCAAATTAATTATGATAATTTGTTGATATACGTCATTTACTCCCTATAAATAATAGCCTGACAGATTTGCAGGCAGATATGGCCAAACGAAAGGAACCGCTGATGAAGAGGTTATTTCGCGCCGTTTTGACAGCGGCCACTCTGGTTCTGGGTTCAGCGACATTTCACGCTGGCGCGCAGACACCGCCCGATGTTCTGATCGTCGGGCAGATTGCTGAACCGCAATCGCTTGACCCGCACACGGTCACGGCAACAAATGATTTCCGCATCCTTGTGAACATCTATGACGGTCTGGTCCGCTATAAGGATGGCACGCTGGAAATCGAGCCGGCGCTTGCTGAAAGCTGGACCATTTCAGACGATGGCAAAACCTATACATTCAAGCTGAGACAGGGCGTGAAATTCCATGACGGTTCGGATTTCAACGCGGAAGCGGTCAAATTCAACTTCGAGCGGATGCTGAACAAGGATCATCCGTTCTATAACACCGGACCGTTCCCCCTCTCCTTCAACTTTGAATCCATTGAAAGCGTCAATGCGCTCGATGCAAACACCGTCGAGTTCAAGCTGAAAGAACCGTTCGCGCCCTTCTTGTCAAACCTCGCCTATCCGACCGGCTTGATCGTTTCGCCAGCAGCGGTTGAACAATATGGTGCGGAGTTTGGCCGTCATCCTTCCGGCACCGGCCCATTCAAATTTGCCGAATGGCAGTCTGGCCAGCGCGTGGTGGTCGAGCGTAATCCCGACTACTGGGATACGGCGCCGACCTTGAACGCGATTGTTTTCCGTCCCATCACCGACGCCAATACGCGCGTTGCTGAAATGATGGCAGGTGGCATCGATATCATGGTCGAGGTGCCGCCGGATAATCTCGCGACCTTCAAGCAGGATGCAAATTTCGCTGTCGCAGAACAGGCGGGACCGCATGTCTGGTTCAGCATCCTCAACACCAAAAGCGGTCCGTTCGCCGACAAGAAAGTTCGTCAGGCTGCAAACTATGCAGTCAACAAGCAGGGTCTGGTCGATAATGTCCTGCAAGGTTCTGCAACTGTCGCGGCCGGTCCGGTGCCACCTGCATTCAACTGGGTTGATGATAAAACCGAGCCTTATCCCTACGATCCGGAAAAAGCCAAGGCGCTGTTAAAGGAAGCAGGCGCTACCAATCCTGAACTTACTTTCTATGTGACAGAAGGGGGCTCAGGCATGCTCGACCCGATCAATATGGGTGCGGCGATTCAGGCGGATCTTCAGGCCGTCGGCTTCAAGGTGAAGATTGAGACCTACGAGTGGAACACCTTTCTTGGTCGTGTGAACTCCGGTCTCGATGGCAAGGCAGACATGGCTGAAATGGCATGGATGACCAATGATCCCGACACGGTTCCATTTCTCACGCTTCGCACCGAAGCCCTGCCGGACAAAGGTGGCTTTAACTCGGGCTATTATTCCAATCCGAAAGTTGATGAATTGCTGACCAAGGCGCGTACATCGACCGATCAGGCAGAGCGCGGCAAGCTTTACGGCGAGATTCAGTCTATCGTCCACGACGATGCGCCATGGCTCTTTGTTGCCAACTGGAAACAGAATGCTGTCACAACAGCAGCCGTTCAGGGCTTCAAGCTCCAGCCGTCATTCCTGCTGCATCTCAAGGATGTGACCAAACAATAAAGCACTGCGCCAGCGTTTCAGTCGCTAGCGCAATTTTGCTTGAGCACATCCCGAAAAGTGGGAACCGGTTTTCGGGGCAAATGTGCGTGAAAACAAAAAGGTTTAGAGCGTCGATTTGATTTTATTAGATCGAAGCGCGTTCTAAACAGAGCGGAGGAGGGCTAATGCCAGCCTATATCTTCAAGCGGCTCATAGCGGTCGTTCCCGTTCTTTTCGGGCTGTCCATCATCGTGTTTCTGGTGATGGCATCAATTCCCGGCGATACTGCGACAGCTCTGCTCGGCTCTTATGCAACGCCGGAAAATGTCGAGCGTATCAATCGTGATCTCGGTCTCGATAAGCCACTTATTCAGCAATATTTCATCTGGATCGGCAATCTGCTGCAGGGTGATTTCGGTCGCTCCTTCGTGCTCAACCGACCTGTTCTCGATGAAGTGCTGGAACGTTTTCAGGCAACGCTCATTCTGGCGGGCGTTGCGCTTGTACTCTGTTCGATCTTCGGACTTTTTGCAGGCATTGTCTCAGCCGTTCGTCAGTTTGGCTGGGCAGATCGCACTATCACCTTCATCGTTTTGGCAGGCATTTCGATCCCGTCATTCTGGCTTGGTCTTCTGCTGATTTATCTCTTCGCAGTGCATTGGCGCATCCTTCCGGCATCGGGCATGTATGCAGTCTATGGCGGCGGCGATCTCAAAGACCTGATCTGGCATTTGATACTACCAGCATCGACGCTTGCGGTCGTTGCTGCCGGTGTGATTGCCCGGCTGACGCGCGGCGCTATGCTCGAAGTTTTGCGTCAGGATTATATCCGCACCGCACGCGCCAAAGGGCTCAATGAGCGTCGCGTTATTTACGGTCACGCCTTTCGTGCAGCCCTTGTCAGTGTCATTCCCGTTATCGGCATTCAGGCAGGCTTTGTGCTGGGCGGTGCGGTCTATATCGAGACCGTGTTTCAATGGCCCGGTATCGGCGCCATGCTTGTGAAGGCAATTTCGACCCGCGACATCCTGCTTGTGCAGGGCGGCGTGCTGATCGTGGCAGCTAGCTATGTGCTGTTCAATCTGCTCGCCGATGTCCTTCAAACCATGCTTGATCCGAGGATACGCACATGAGCGCCCTTTCGGAAACCTACACCACAGCCGCTCCTGCACGTCTGTCATCATGGCGTCTGCTGATGAGCAATCGTCTGGCAGCTTTTGGCTTTTTTCTGCTCGCGCTCATCTGCGTGCTGATAATACTCGTGCCCATCCTGCCATTGCCCAACCCGGATGCGACAGCACCTGCAAACCGGTTGCAACCCGTCTTCTCCGCAGGTCATCTGCTGGGCACAGACCAGCTTGGACGCGATATTCTGAGTCGCCTTCTCTGGGGCGCCCGCGTCTCGATCGCGGTAGGCTGTGCAGCCACGCTGATTGCTGCCGTGATCGGCTCGGCTATCGGCATCGTCGCAGGCTATGCAGGCGGGCGCACCGACAACCTTATGATGCGTGGCATCGATATGCTGATGGCCTTCCCCTATATCCTGCTGGCTCTTGCAATCGTTGCAGCGTTGGGACCGGGATTGATGAATGCGCTTTATGCAATTGCCGTGGTCAATATCCCGTTCTTTGCACGTAATGTGCGCGGCACAACACTCGGCCTTGCCAATCGCGAATTTGTCGATGCTGCCCGGCTTTCCGGCAAAGGGCATATTTCAATCCTGCTTACCGAAGTGTTGCCCAATGTGTTGCCGGTTATCGTCATCACCATGTCAACCACGGCAGGCTGGATGATCCTTGAAACGGCAGGCCTCAGCTTTCTGGGTCTTGGTGCGCAGCCGCCACAGGCTGATCTTGGCTCGATGCTCGGTGAAGGCCGCGCGCAGATGTTCACGGCACCGCATGTTTCAATCGTGCCGGGCCTGATGATCTTTCTGATTGTCATCAGCCTCAATGTGCTGGGCGACGGCATCCGCGATGTGCTTGATCCCCGTTTGCGCTCCGGTGCCCTTGCCCGCCCCGGCTCGGTAACGGCAATCGCCAAGAACAGAACCGCGCCCAAGACGAGGATGCTGGATGCAGCTCTCGCGGTCGAAAAGCTCGAAACAGGCTTCGTCAACAATAGCAACTACACGCCTGCGGTCAACAGTGTTTCCCTGCATCTTAATCGCGGCGAATGTCTTGGCCTGATTGGCGAAAGCGGCTCAGGCAAAAGCGTCACCGCGCTTTCCATCATGAAGCTGGTCGCTTCTCCACCCGGAATGATCCGCAACGGCGCCATCTATCTTGACGGCAAAGATGTACTCGACATGAGCGAAACCGAACTGGCCGCCACGCGCGGCAGCAAGGTCGCCTATGTCTTTCAGGATCCGTTGACCACGTTGCACCCGATGTACTCAATCGGCAAACAGGTCGAGGAGGCAATCGCAGCGCATAGATCGATCAGCGCATCCGAACGCCGGGTAGAAGCTATCGCCTTGCTGGAGAAAGTGGGTATTCCGGATGCAAAGGAGCGTGCAGATCATTACCCGCACCAGCTTTCCGGTGGTCAGCGTCAGCGTGTCGGCATAGCCATGGCACTCGCAAATGATCCCGACATCATCATCGCCGATGAGCCGACGACCGCACTTGATGTGACCGTACAGGCGCGCATTCTTGAGCTTTTACGCGATCTACAGCGCGAACGCGGCATGGCGCTTTTGTTTATCACTCATGATTTCGGCGTCGTTTCTGAAATCTGCGATCGCGTTGCCGTCATGAAAGACGGGGTGATCGTCGAGACCGGGACCGCCAGAGAGGTGCTCGCCAACCCGCAACACAGCTATACCAAGCGGCTGATTGCCTGCGTGCCGGAACTTGGCCACGGCAAGGACTTTTATGTGCGCGTGGCAAAGCTATTCAGCGGCAAACAGATGGAGGCCGCCACATGAGCCAGGCTGCAATCAGTGTCCAGAATCTGAGCAAAACCTTTGGTGGCGGACGCTCATTTTTCGGCAAACAGCGCCATGCTGTTGAAGCGGTCAAGTCTGTGTCGTTCAATCTCGCGCGCGGCGAAACACTGGCAATCGTAGGCGAAAGCGGCTCGGGAAAAAGCACTCTGGCGCGAATGCTGGTGGGGCTGACAGAGCCGAGCGACGGCACGATGAAAATCGCGGGACAGGATGCCAGCGTACTTCGCCGCTCTGGTCCGCGAGCTTTTGGCAAAATGATCCAATATGTGTTTCAGGACCCCGTGGCGTCGCTTAATCCGCGCAAGACCATCCGACAGATACTGGAAACACCCCTGAAGCTGCTGGGTGAATTGGATAGTCAAAAGCGCCAAACGCGTATGGAAGAACTGCTTGATGCCGTGCAGATGCCAAAAGATACTCTTCTGCGCTACCCGCATGAGTTTTCCGGCGGGCAGGCCCAGCGCATCGCGATAGCCCGCACACTAGCCGCAAATGCCGAAATCATCGTACTGGATGAGCCGGTCAGTGCACTTGATGTCTCCGTTCAGGCGCAAGTGCTGCTACTGCTCGATGAGCTTAAACAGCAGTTCGGACTGTCCTATCTCTTTATCAGCCATGATCTTGCGGTGGTGGAAGCTATCAGCGACCGCGTTGCCGTCATGTATTATGGGGAAATCGTCGAGGAAGCGACCGCCGAGGACCTTTTTGCGAACCACAACATGCCTATACACGTCAGTTGATAGACAGCGCGCCGCGTATGAAAAGAGAGTAGCAAGGTATGGCCTCCGAACGAAGCACCAAAACGCGTGCCGCCTCACTTAACAAAGCGAAACGACGCCCGGAGGTCATTGCTGAACGTATCCGGCAGGTTATTCAGACTGACGGTCTGCAACCCGGCGATCGCCTGCCGCAGGAAAAAGACCTGATAGACCAGTTTAAGGCGGCAAAAGGTACCGTGCGTGAAGCAATGAAGGCACTGGAAACGCAGGGCCTGCTTTTCACACGCACCGGCCCAGGTGGGGGTGTATTCGTTGCCGAACCATCGACACAACACGCAATGGAAATGCTCGGCAATTATTTCTTCTTCGACCAGCCAAGCCTTCAGGAAATCTACGCCATTCGTAAATTGCTGGAGCCTGAGATCGCTGTATCCCTTGCCGGCAGGTTGAGCAATGATGATCTGGAGAAACTGGAAAGCACGATGCGGTTTTACGACCGCCCTCCGACCAATCTGGACGACCAGTTTCAGCAGCGTGTGGCAGAACTCGATTTTCATACACAATTGGCGCAACTCTGTCCAAATCGGCTTCTTGGGTTCATGTGTGGTGTTTCGCACAATCTGCTGCGCAATATGCCTGTGGCGCGTGCCATTTATGCCGATCCCACACCTGCATCTCGCGAAGAAGGCCTGCTTTTTCAGCATCGCCTTTTGACGGCTCTGATGGAAAACAGGGTCGAAGATGCACGTAAAATCGCGCTGGAACATATGATTTCCGCCGAAAAATACATGCTCTCCAAAGAAAACGAACTGAAAAAAGCACCAAGCGCATAAAAATCAGAAATTTCGGAACCATACCGGCGCGCATGCATTAGCAACTATGCAGGCCGCCGCCAAAACTCACGCGACGGCCTCATTTTTGTAGATTACAATGGAGGTTTCGACCCTTTTTATGTGTGGAATTTGCGGAGAAGTCAGGTTCGATGGTGCGACACCGTCGGTTTCGGCAATCTCGAAAATGGCAGACATTCTTGCCCCCAGAGGGCCAGACGCTTCTGGCATCGTTGTGCGTGGCAATGTCGGCTTTGGACACCGGCGATTGAGAATTCTCGATCTGTCGGAGAAATCCCAGCAGCCCATGATCGACGCCGATCTTGGCATAAGCGTTGTATTCAACGGCTGCATTTACAATTTCCGCGAATTGCGTGCAGAGCTCGAAGCCAATGGCTACCGCTTCTTTTCCGATGGCGACACGGAAGTTATTATTAAGGCATGGCACGCCTGGGGCGAAGAATGCGTGACGCGCTTTTACGGCATGTTCGCCTTTGCCATCCATGAGCGCGATACCGGGCGTGTGATTTTTGCCCGCGACCGTTTTGGCATCAAGCCGCTTTATCTGGCAGAGGTCAGCGGCGCTTTGCGCTTTGCCTCAGCGCTGCCTGCCCTTGTGAAGGCTGGTGGTGTAGACACCTCAATCGACCGCGCGGCACTGCATAATTATATGAGCTTTCATGCCGTTGTACCGGCTCCCCGCACCATCTATAACGGTGTGCGCAAGCTGCCTGCGGCAACGATCCGTGTTTATCAGGCCAATGGCGAGTTTCGCGACCGCATCTATTGGCAGCCGCCGCATAGCCGTCTGGCTGGCGACAGCGCTATCAGCCGTGAAGAGTGGCAGGAGCAGCTTCTTGATATGTTGCGCATCGCAGTTAAGCGCCGCATGATTTCTGACGTTCCGGTTGGTGTTCTGCTTTCGGGTGGTGTGGATTCGAGCCTGATTGTCGGCCTTCTTGCCGAAGCAGGTCAGACCGGCCTTATGAGCTTTTCGGTCGGTTTTGAAGAAGCCAACGGCGAAAAAGGCGATGAGTTCGTCTATTCCGACCTGATTGCCAAACATTTCGGCACCGATCATCACAAGATTTTTGTGCCGAGCTCTGATTTGATGGATGCGCTTCCTGGTACGATTGCCGCCATGTCGGAACCAATGGTTTCCTACGACAATGTCGGCTTTTATCTGCTGTCGAAGGAAGTTTCCAAACATATCAAGGTGGTGCAATCCGGTCAGGGCGCCGACGAGGTCTTTGCGGGCTATCACTGGTATCCGCCGCTGGTCGATTCAAACGACGTAGTAAGCGATTATGCCAAAGCGTTCTGTGACCGCTCGCATGAGGTGCTTAAAACCCAGCTGTCTCCCGACTGGATGACAGATCGCGACCATAGCCGCGAACTTATCGAAGAGCATTTATTGCGAGATGGCGCTGACACACCCGTTGACCGCGCACTTCGTCTCGACAGCAATATCATGCTGGTGGATGACCCTGTCAAACGCGTCGATAACATGACAATGGCGTGGGGGCTGGAAGCCCGTGTGCCGTTTCTCGACCATGAACTCGTGGAACTTGCAGCACGTATGCCGCCAGAAGAAAAGCTGCGGAATGGCGGCAAGGGCATTTTGAAGGACGTCGCCCGCAAGATCATCCCAAGCGAGGTAATCGACCGTAAGAAGGGATACTTCCCGGTGCCGCAGCTTAAATATATCGCTGGTCCCTATCTCGATATGCTGCGCGATGCGCTTTCATCGCAACAAGCACGCGAACGCGGACTGTTCCAGCGTGATTATCTTGACCGCCTGTTTGCCAACCCTTCTGACCATATCACGCCTTTGCGTGGATCGGAGCTTTGGCAGGCCGGACTGCTTGAAATGTGGCTTCAGACGCAAGAGGCGGCGTGAGATGAAAAAGACAGGTGAAGTTGAAATGACGCGGCAGAAAGCAAGGGGCAGAAACGCGTTCTCGCACCGGCTGACACGACTGCGTACACCCGAAAGCGCTGGCTTTTATCAGGAACATCTGTCCCGCCAAACAGAGCAGAACGTACACAACCCCAACCGTAACACAGTGCTTGATTGCGGTTGGGGACGCCTGCTATTCGCGCAGACCTTTGAAAGCAACGAAGCGATCATTGAAGCGTTGCGCGCCGAGGCTCCTTTAAGCCGTGATATCCTGTTTTATGTTAGCGATCCACATGTGCTGCTATCGCTTGCACCACAGGAAATCTTCCTCGATCCGTCGCACACCTATCGGCTGGAGCTTTCCAATTATCGGGCAAGTAACCGCAGCACACGCGGCATCACCATTCGCCGCGCTATATCTGAGATCGACGCTGACGGCATTAATGCCGTCTATGCGGCCTGTGGTATGGTGCAGTTACGCGACGACTTCTTTTCCTGCGAGCGTGACAACCGCGCTGTTACCTATTTTGTCGCTCAGGATGACGCGACGGGCGAGATTGTCGGCACAGTCACAGGCATTAATCATCAACGCCTGTTCAATGATCCCGCTCAGGGTGGCTCACTCTGGTGTTTGGCTGTGCATCCGCAGGCACGACAACCCGGCATCGGCGAAAAGCTCGTGCGCAAGCTTGCGGAGCATTTTCAGGCTCGGGGACTCAATCATGTTGATTTGTCTGTTCTTTACGACAATGACAATGCAATCCGGCTTTATGAAAAGCTGAAATTCCGCCGTGTGCCGCTTTTTGCTATCAAACGCAAAAACGCGATCAATGAGAAGTTTTTTGCCCAGCCGATCAATTCCCTTGATGCACTGAACCCTTATGCGCGCATCATCGTTGACGAAGCGCTTCGCCGTGGTGTGCATGTGGACATTACCGATGCGGAAGGCGGCTTTTTCCGTCTCTCGCATGGCGGACGCTCAATCCACTGCCGCGAAAGTCTTTCTGAAATGACATCGGGCGTTGCTATGTCGATTTGCGATGACAAAGCCGTCACGCGCCGAACAGTGGCAAAAGCCGGTTTGAGCGTACCTGAGCAAATCGCGGCGGATGCAGATGACAAAACGCTTGAGGCTTTCCTTACCAAACATCACAAACTCGTCGTAAAGCCCGCGCGAGGTGAACAGGGTCGCGGGATTTCCGTCGGCATCACGACGATGAAAGATCTGCGCGCGGCCATCAAGCAGGCACGCGAAGTTTGTAATCAGGTTCTGCTAGAAGCCTGTTTTGAAGGTGAAGATCTGCGATTGGTAATTATTGATTACAAGCTGGTTGCCGCCGCTGTGCGTCGCCCGCCGCGCGTAATCGGTGACGGCAAATCAACCATCCGCCGTCTTATTGAAGTGCAGTCACGGCGCCGTACGGCTGCAACGGGTGGCGAAAGCCGCATCCCGCTGGATGCTGAGACCAAACGCTGTCTTGAACAGCAAGGTCTGACGCTTGATGATGTGCTTAACGACCGCCGCGAGATCACGGTGCGTAAGGCTGCGAACCTTCATACTGGCGGGACTATTCACGATGTCACGGCCACTGTGCATCCAACTCTGGTTGATGCCGCCTGCAAGGCTGCAAGCGCCATTGGGATCCCCGTAGTCGGAATTGACTTCATGGTGAAATCACCCGAGAGGTCAAACTACGTTTTCATCGAAGCCAATGAGCGGCCGGGACTTGCCAACCACGAGCCACAGCCAACTGCCGCGCGCTTTGTCGAGTGCATGTTCCCTCAACTATAAGTTATTTTTGAGATACAGTTGATTAATCCCTCAGATTTTCTAATCTGATCGGATTAATCAACGCAAAATTCATATCGGAATTTCATAATTAGATATCAAATTACAAAATAATATTGCTTATTCTATTCAGAAGTATAATATTACTTAGTTAACATACCCAAAAATACGGATTTTGCACATTCACGGGGGCCGGATGTGGATAGTCACATTAAAAATGAAAATTGCGATAATAATTCCGATCTAAGCTTCATTGAAAAGCGGATGAGAAATGAATTATGGAAATCCATAATGTCTCCCTTATATGAAGTATTTCCAATTTCCGACAATAAGCAATCAAGTATATCTGGAGATATAGAATCTAGATTGTTTGGTTATTCTCTAATCGGAAAATCAAAATATGATGCACATCTATGTGTTAGAAGTAATACTCTCATAAAAAATACTGGTATAGATCACATTTTACTTCAAGTGGTTTTAGGTGGAGAATTTCGCGGAAATTCTGACGGAGTAAACATTACGGCGCGCATGGGCGACATCGTTTTAATGGACTATGCAAAACCGTTTGAAATACAAGTATCGGAAGGCGGAACCTATTCTTTCGCATTTGATCGCACGATCATTTCCAGAATCCTAAACCCTCAATTGCTGCATGGCTCGGTCATAAGAGCAGCGACCCCATTGGCTATTATGCTCACCAACATGATTTCGACCTCCTTGAATATCGCATCAAATAGCAGCGTCATCGAAACTCGTTCACTGGAAGTAGATGTCATAGAATTTATCGGCAAAAGACTTGCACAAGAAGGCAGTAGAATAAATCTGCCAACCGAAATACAAAGACAATCCATAATAGATTTTATTGATCAAAACATATCAAATACCGCATTGGGTCCAACGTTAATAACCGAGAGATTTAATATATCGAGAGCACATCTTTATAGAATTTTCGAGAGTTACGGCGGAATAAGTAAATTAATCTGGGACAGGCGATTAAGGGCCGCTTACGTCGATGTTTCAAAATTACCCGAAGGGCAAAAAGTGTCCATTAAATCAATTTCTTATAAGTACGGCTGCACAGATCCTGTACAATTCAGCAAAAGGTTCTCTAATCGATATTCATTTGGTATCAAAGATGCATTAGGGGTAGGTATCCGATTTACTGACTTAGATGGAAGCCTTATAAAAATCCAAAGACATTTCTCCAAGATTAAAGCCGACGAATAATCGTTACGCATCCTTTTAAGGTAAAGAAAAACTGAACTATAAGATATTAAGAATTTATCTTAAACTTTAAAAATTCAGGCATTTCGATTCTATTAAAAGGTCAGGCGCAGCGTTTCCAATGAACTCTCAATCTCAGACCATTTTTCTTTCGCGCATAGCAGTCATCAGCACTGCAATGATATTTGGCCTGACCTATAGTCTCAGTGCAGCTCTCATAGCGCTGGACCTAGACGAAATGGGGTTCAGCGAGGCCGTTATCGGAACAAATGCAGCTATGCACGCAGTGGGAGTGCTATGCATGGCATTTTTGCTGCCACGCTTCAGTGCTTTGCTCGGAATGCGTCTTCTTGTCATTCTGGCCCTAACAGCTGCGGCTCTTTTACTCGGTTTGTTTCCTGCCATCCCTCTTATCTGGCTGTGGTTTCCATTGAGGATATTATTAGGCGCAGCATCCGAAACGCTCTTCGTTGTCTCTGAAACCTGGTTAAACGCTCTTAGTACCGATGAAAACAGATCCAAAAGCATGGGCATATATACTGCCGCTCTATCACTTGGATTTGCACTTGGGCCACTTACCCTTTCGATCATAGGTTCGTCGGGATTTTTGGCCTATCTTGTGGGCTCTGTGCTCGCTGTCGTTGCTGCATTGCTAATCAGCAGCCCACAAATAGCCGCGCCACCAATAACTGATAAGCCTCATGGTAACCCGCTGCGTTATATTGTTTTGGCTCCAGTAGCACTGGCAGCGACCGTTTTGAATGCGGCCATTGAATCGTCTGGCTTGTCCTTCCTCCCGCTTTATGCCGTCAATCTCGGCTGGAATGAAAATCAAGCCACTCAGCTCATGTCCGTCATGATGTTCGGAGCCATCGTCCTCCAAATTCCCATTGGATTTTTGGGGGATCGAATGAACAGACAAACACTTCTGGTAATACTGGCCGCGCTTTCGGCAGGTGGAGCTGCGGTGTGGCCTTGGGCCCTCAGTCTGCCATGGCTAACGTATTCGCTGCTATTCTTGTGGGGCGGCGCTTTTGTCGGAATTTATACAATCATGCTCAGTGTAGTGGGAAGCCAGTTCAAAGGCGCTCAGCTTGTTGGCATCTATGCCAGCATGGGCTTAATGTGGGGTGTGGGCGCATTAATCGGTCCTCTCTTCGCTGGAATAGCTCAACAGTACCTAACGCATGGGTTGCCAATCTTCGTTACGATAGCCTGTCTAATTTTTCTGACGCTCGCTCTCTTACTGCGTCCCCGCATAGATCGAACGGCCTAATAATCTTAATTTTCCGATGCTTATAACCATAAACGGCCTTCCTTGCGGAGGCCGTTTTCATTCTGAGACAAGCTTTTCTTAACCACTTATTTACCACGTTTGTAGGAAACTGAACTTAGCAAATCATTGCGTCGATCCGTTCGTGAATTCGGCTTTCGACTGTTTCTATTTTTGGAAAAGTGAATTTCACATGGCAAACAACAATCAGGCATCCGGTTCTCGTTCTATAATCGAAGAACTCAACGCCCTGCGTGAGCGTCATGTTGCCCCAAAATCAAACGCAATGAATGAGTTACACAATACATTAGCTGAGTTGGAAAAGCGGCTTGGACAAAAGGGAAGTATTTCTTCTCACCCTCGTGCGGATGAAGCGCAAAAATCTGATGAACGCATTAAGGGACTCGCAGAAATTGCTGAGCATCTGCGTCGTCTTAACGAGCAGCAAAATGAACGCGCATCGGTACCGCGCTACGCCAATACCCATCAGCAGCCTGCCTCGCCTTCCAATGAATTAAACAGCCTGCGCAACATCGACAATCGTTTAGAAGAAATCAGTCGCGCTGTAATCGCGACTAATCGCTATCAGAATACCAGCGGTGACGAGGCGCTGCGACTGGAACGTATCGAGCGCCAATTGACGGAACTGACACAGCAGCTCGATAACTCAGTGGCTGACCAGAATGCAGACACGCTTTTCCGTCGTCTCGGCGAGCTTTCGCAGCGTATTGATGCCTTGAGCGAAGGGGCGCATTTGCCTGAACAAGCACTTGATCAACTAGCCCAGCAGATTAACCTCCTTGCGCACCAAGTCGCCAAGGTTATGGAAACCTTCAGCTATTCTGATTATCAGAGTGTCGATACCCATCTAGAAGCGATTGCTGAGAAACTTGTGGCTGCGGAAAAATTCGCGCAGGAGTCCAGCCCAGCTTTGTTGGAAAAAATGGACAGTCGCTTCAAAGAACTAACGAAGCGTCTGGATGCGCAATACGCCAGCCATTATGCCGAAGGCGGCTTGCTTCATACACTTGAAGGCCGCCTTGATGACATTTCCCAGCAGATTTCACTTGGTTTGCTACAAACACCGCAACCCGACGAAATTGCCATTGCCGAAAGCGATGCTATTCGTAGCTTGGAAGAGCAGATCGCAAATTTGGCGCGCCAGTTGGCAAAGCCATCAACAGAACTTGCAGAAATCAAGCCACGCCTCGACGCTATAGAACGCTCTGTTACAGAAAGTCGCGAAAACATCCTGGACGTGGCACGCGAAGCCGCAGAAACAGCAGTGGCCCATGTAATTAAACATGGAACGGCGCAAGATAACGCTATTGCACTGCAACTCTCCAACGACATAAAGTCGCTTGAAGCGCTCGCACGTAATTCCGACGAGCGAAATGGTAAGACATTCGAAGCAGTTCACAATACATTGGTTAAGGTCGTAGACCGGTTATCAAATCTCGAAAAGCACATTGATACAGCTCCGGAAGCCGCAACGGCTACCTCCAAAGCAAAACACGTAATTAACCCCTATTCAACAGCACCACAGACACTTCCGACCTTCCCTGAGCAAAATTCAGAAAAGTTCGCGCGTAAGGTCATCGAAACAACAAATACGGAAGAAAAACTTGCAAAACTGACGCCCAAAAACCGTAGCGAGCCTGAACTCGGTGCAGCTCTCGATTCAGTTCAGCCGGATAGAGACAGTATTCTTGATCTTAACACGATCATGAAGCGCGTACGTGAGGAACGTGGTCAGCAGGATGGTACACAGACTGAGGCAAGTGTTAAGGCTGATCTCATCAGTGTCGCGCGTCGGGCTGCGCAACATGCAAGTGAAGAATCTGCCAAGCTGGGTCAAAAACAGAAAGCGGATTCTGAAAAGAAGAAAAGCGCCATCACTGACCTGTTCAGCCGCCAGCGGAAGCCAATTCTTCTCGCAATCGGCGCGGTGATGTTGGCAATCGCAGGTTTGCAGGTTGGGGCTGCATTGATACAGTCCCATGTGCAGTCAGATATAATTGCGAATACAGTCGCACCTGCGATTGATAACGGCACAACAGCCTCCATCGCCCCAATTGAGGTCAAGCATAAAGCTGCCGCAACTCAGCAAATGCCGAAAGAGCTTCCTCATGAAACCACTGTTCAAAAACCTCAACAAGAAAGCAATCTGACGACACCCAAGTTGCAAGAGCCCGATGTTAGCGACACATCAGTCGCTTCTGAATCAGAACCTTCCACGATTGATCTGCCTGTCGATGTTGGAACTGCTGCTCTGCGCGAAGCGGCGATGTCTGGTGATGCACGTGCGCTTTTCGAAATAGGCAACCGCTATATGGAAGGCCGTGGCGTCAGCGAAAATCTGCCCGCAGCGGCCAGTTGGTTTGCAAAATCTGCCCAACTAGGATTCGCGCCAGCGCTGTATCGCCTTGGAAACATGAATGAGAAGGGACTCGGGATACCCAGGAATATCGGTCAAGCCATTGATTGGTATCAGCAATCAGCACAAAAGGGCAATGCGGGAGCGATGCACAATCTAGCCGTTCTTTATGCTTCCGGTGCAGGTGGCTCTCCCGACAATGCTGCCGCTGTTCGTTGGTTTACAGATGCAGCTGAACTAGGGGTAAAGGACAGCCAGTATAATCTCGGCATTCTGGCAGCACAGGGTCTCGGAATGCCGGTCAATCTGGAAGAAAGCTATAAGTGGTTTGCACTCGCTGCAAAAGCTGGTGACAAGGATGCTGCGGGCAAGCGCGACCAAATTGGTGCAGCGCTCAATGCACAACAGCTTCAGCGCGCAAAAGACACAGTGGAACTCTGGAAGGCAAAGCCGCTTAATCAGGAAGCCAATTCGCTCGATATGCCCGAAAGCTGGTTAGATACCAAACCAGTTGTGCAAACACCGGTCGATATGAAAAAGGCAGTCCGCAACATCCAGCTTATTCTCCAGAAGAATGGCTATGATGTTGGTACCGCCGATGGCGTCATGGGCAATAAAACCCGTAACGCGATCTCGGAAATCCAGAAAGCAAATGGGCAAGAGCCGACAGGTGAAGTCAACCAGCAACTGGTCCAGCTTCTACTTGAAAAGAATAAATAATCAGTCGATCAGGGCGCGATACTGTCCTGATCGGCAATGATCGATTTTGAATCGCAATAAAGTCTTGCACTTTCATTGTCTTTGACATCGTTCGTAAATTTTTCTGTCGACGAATAGACCCGCACTTCTGCGTCTCGAATAGCCCCACCGAGACGCTTATCTTCCGTTACAACAAAGGCATACACATATGCGCCGCGCGCGTAACCCAATGCCATGGTCATATCGGTTGGATGGTCAATATTCGTGTCTTTGGTCGAAAACCACGTCGAGTTAGTTTCAAAATAGAGTTCCGACGGCTTGGTTCCGGTTACATAATTATAATAGGCTTCTTTCTTATCAGGATGGGCCTTTGGATCCGCGATACGACAAAATTCAACACGCGCATCGCGATCAGGAATATTGCAGGCAAATTGCGTTTGCCACGGCGGAATGCAATTGGCCATTGCGGGCAGTGAAAGAAATGTTGTTAGCGCCAGAACCACATATTTCATAATAACTTATCGCCTCCTGGTCTAGCCGTGCTTCACAAATGAACGGATATATTAGAATATTGGCGATATAAAAAGCGAGATAATGATTTAACTCGGGTCATTACTCGTTGCCATAACTAACAGGTTGAATCCTCTCGATACGGAATAATATTAAAAGAATAACAAGGGGAAGATTCATGCTGCTTTATGTAAATAATGAAATGGAAAATGGCATTATTGCAAAACTGCCCCTTGCTCTCGACAAGGACATTAAGGGATTTCAGGGCGACGCCATCGACTTTGAAATTTCATCCATAAAGGGGCAACTCATCCCTGTAGAGGATGTGCAACCCTATAAATCCATGTTCAGAATTAATTCTGGAAGCTCTGAATTAAAGAATATTTACATGGCGCTTTCGTTTAATCTCAACTTCGTCACTCCGGACGGCAAAAAAACGTCCTTGACGCGATCCGGTCCTACCGATGAATGGGTTATAACCAACGGGGATTATTACTGCGATACAGCAACATCTTTTGGCTTCACATCAGGCAGCAAATTTGCAGGAAATTACAGTGCAAGCCTCACCAACGCGTTTCTTTACATCATTAAAACTGGCAACCTGATTGACAGCAGAATGTCTGACCCGATTGCGATCAAAGCGCAGTTCTACCCGTCATCAGTACACGCGGTATTGACGCCCAAAAATGACATTCAGATCATAATTGGTAACCGCCAAAGCGGAGTTGAATAACACTATACAGGTGTTTTCGGTGGCTTTTCAGGGCAAATTGTTGTCCGCAAACAACAAAGTTCTATTTTCTTCGGTCATCCCACTTCTAAGTAACTCTATTTGCAATCGGCGTTTGACTTCACAACGACGAAAGAGCAAACCCATAGAGTGCGTTTTCTGTGATGATTTTCAGCTAACATGCACGCCAAATCAGATTGTTAGAACCGCGTTCTCATAAATTTCTACGAAACGGGTTTTAGCGGAATTAAAACAGACCTAGCGGCAAAGCGCGGCCGCATAGGGCTGCGTGTGGTGCGTTTTAAAACCGGGTTCGGAATTGGGTATTTACCTTCCCATTGCGGAATTGTCGGTCAACATGCTGGTTCTGCTTGGCATGGGTGCTGCCGTTGGTTTTCTTTCCGGGTTGTTCGGCGTGGGCGGTGGATTTCTTATCACGCCACTGCTGATTTTTTATAACATCCCGCCCGCTATTGCCGTTGCAACAGGTGCTAATCAGGTTATTGCCTCGTCTGTTTCAGGCGCGCTTGCGCATTTCAAACGGCGAACACTCGACATTAAACTCGGGCTGTTTTTGGTTGCAGGTGGTATACTCGGATCGCTACTCGGTATCTATGTGTTCTCGTGGCTGCGCGATCTGGGACAACTCGATCTTATCGTTTCTATCCTTTACGTCTTTTTTCTGGGCACAGTCGGCGGATTGATGCTGGTTGAAAGTGTACGCGCGCTACGCCGTGTGAAAAAAGGGCAGGCAGGCGCAATCCGCCGCTCGGGCCAGCATACCTGGATACATAAACTGCCCTTCAAGATGCGGTTCCGTGCTTCAACCATCTATGTCAGCATCATTCCTGTGCTTGCCATCGGCTTCTTCATCGGGCTGCTGTCATCGGTGATGGGTGTCGGTGGTGGCTTCATCATGGTGCCAGCTCTAATCTATCTGCTCCATGTACCAACGAATGTGGTTGTTGGCACCTCGCTATTTCAGATCACTTTTGTGACTGCTTTCACTACCGTGATGCAGGCAACGACTAATCAGTCCATTGATATTGTGCTGGCATTTCTCCTGATGCTGGGCGGTGTGATAGGCGCACAATACGGCGCTCGCGCCGGACAAAAGCTGCGCGGCGAACAGTTGCGCCTGCTACTGGCGCTACTCGTCCTCGCCGTTGGTCTGCGCCTGGCATTTGGGCTGTTTGTACGCCCTGATAATCTGTTCTCGATCTCGATAGCGGATATGTGACATGTGGAAATTTGCACTCATATCTGCGCTTTTATCCGCCTTTGCTACAATGCCAACATCCGCGCAAATCAATTCAAGCGGCGATGGCAATGGCGTTCCAAAGCTGCAAAACCCGTCGGAAGAAACCATCGAAATCGGCCTTTCAACCGAAACGATTGCCATCACATCCAATTTCGGTGGCACAGATCTCACAATTTTCGGAGCTCTCGACAATGCCGATCCCGTGATCCAGCGTCAGGGGCGTTACGACATCATTGTCGTGTTGCAAGGCCCTTCACGCGATCTTGTCGTACGCAAGAAGCAACGTTATCTCGGCGTTTGGATTAACGCGGATTCTGAAACTTTTCTTGGAGTTCCGCTATCCTATTCGCTGGCTTCAACGCGTAATTTGCAAGACATTGCTGATGAAAAGCTATACCGCCAGCTCTCAGTCGGCGTACGTAACTTTTACCTCAGACCCGAGGACCCAGCCAGCATGTCAGGCAATATCCTGAAATTCGGCAACGAGTTGCGTGAGATAAAAATGCGACAAGGGCTCTACAGCCAGCGCATTGGCGGTGTTGAATTTCTCTCGCGCACTCTCTTTCGCGCAACGCTTAACCTTTCAACCAATGTGCCTGTTGGACGTCATCGCGCGCGGGCACTGCTATTTCGTAACGGCGTTTTTCTACGCGAAGCCAATGCAAGCTTGGAAATCGTAAAAGCCGGCGTCGAGCAAAGCATTTATGATGCAGCACACAAATACAGCTTCTATTACGGCTTGTTTGCTGTTTTTCTCGCCGTCTTCACTGGGTGGGCGGGCCGCATACTGTTTAAACGGGATTAACCGTCGACCAGCGCATTATGCGCAATCGGGTAAACCTTGCCCTGCCCCAGCATATAGACACGTAGTGTTGTATGCGCAAACAGACCGCGAAATGCGCGATCCAGAACATTAAGCGCGCCTGTATAAGCACCAAAGGCTGGCATGATCAGCCGCTCACCATCGCTCGCAAAACATGGACGTCGCACCGAGCGTCCCCGCCGAACAATCCGCGCTGCCGGATGAAGATGACCTGCCACCTCTCCTTGCGCCTTTGTTCGCGATGGCTCGTGCCGGAATATAAGCGGTCCGATTGCAAGCTCCTCAACACAATCGCCCGGCAGATCAGCTGGACGCTCAGGATCATGATTACCCGTAATCCAGAACCAGTCACGGCGTTGCATCATTGATTTAAGACGGATCGCGTAAAGCGATGGCAGGCGTTCGCTGGCCTTGGCATCATGAAAACTGTCACCAAGACTGATGACCGTGCGCGGCTGATAACGCGCAATCACAGTGGCCAGCATATCGAGCGTCGCAGCGGTATCATAAGGCGGAATGAGCTGGCCACGTCGGGCAAACGACGAGCCTTTTTCGAGATGCAGGTCAGACACAACCAGCATATGAAGGTCTGGCAGATACAACGCGCCGCAGGGATCATAAATGGTCGCGACCCCGCGCACCTCACCATGCGCCAGACTATACGCCTCCCCAGTTCTCCAAACCGCGGTCATTCTATCGCTTCTCTGATCAATTCATCGGCTGCCTCTTCAAGCAGCATGTCATCGCCCTCACCTGCCACGCGTTCGCGCCCAATTTCAAGCATCACCGGCAGCGCCAGCGGCGAAATACGATCAAGCGGCTTATGCAAGAGGTGCCCCTTCACGCGCGCTAACATATCACCCAAACGCTTGATATCTAATAGACCGGTCGCAGCATCGGCACGCGTTGCCTGCAACAAAATATGATCTGGCTCATGTGTGCGCAGCACGTCATAAATCAGGTCCGTTGAAACCGTCACCTGACGTCCTGTTTTCTCGAGCCCCGGATGCCGTCGCTCGATAAGCCCGGAAATCACGGCACAATTGCGGAAGGTTCGCTTCAGAAGATAACTTTCATCAAGCCATGCTTCGAGGTCATCGCCCAGCATGTCCTCATCGAACAGGCGCGTGAGATTGAGTTTGCCCGCGCCAATCATTGCCCCCATATCTTTAAGACCCCAAAGCCCCAGTGAATAATCGGTCGCGACAAAGCCCAGCGGATGTGCGCCCATCCGCTCCAGACGACGTGTCAGCAGCATACCAAGCGTCTGATGCGCAAGCCTGCCCTCGAACGGATAGGCGACCATGTAAAAGCGTCCGCCTTTGGGAAAAGTCTCGACCAGCAATTCATCAGTGCGCGGCAGAACAGACTTGAACGCCTGCACTTCCAGCCATTCCCGCACCTGCTCGGGCAGAAACTGCCAGCGCGAACGGTCTGCCAGCATTGCACGCACCTGTGAGGCGAGATAGGTCGAAAGCGGAAATTTTCCGCCCGCATAGACCGGGATTTTAGCATCCTGTCCCGCAGCGTTAGAAGCCATGCATTCATTTTCACGAATGCCTTCAAACCGCAGCACCTTGCCTGCAAAAAGAAACGTATCACCCGGTGTCAGTGTTTCGAGGAAATATTCCTCAATCCGACCCAGAACACGTCCACCTCTCGCATTGGCTCCCTTGCCGCCGCGCGTAAGCCTGACATTCAGCTCCGGCGCTTCAACAATCGTCCCAATGTTAAGACGATATTGCTGCGCAATGCGCGGGTTTGAAACCCGCCATGTGCCATCGGCGGTCTTGCGGATTTTGGCAAAACGCTCATAGGTTTTAAGCGCATAGCCGCCAGTTGCTACAAAATCGAGAATTTGATCAAAGGTTTTGCGGGTCAGCGTTGAATAGGGCGCAGCGCTTTGCACTTCTCGATAAAGCTGATCGGCATTGAAAGGCTCAGCACAGGCCATGCCCAGCACATGCTGCGCCAGCACATCCAGTGCACCATCAATCAATGGCGGCGTATCCTGTGCTCCAATATAATTCGCATCGAGCGCTGCGCGGCATTCCATCACCTCAAAACGATTGGCAGGTACAAGAATGGCGCGGCTCGGCTCATCCATCCGGTGATTGGCGCGACCGATCCGCTGCGCAAGACGGCTGGCACCCTTTGGCGCGCCAACATGAATGACCAAATCGACATCGCCCCAGTCGATGCCAAGATCAAGCGTCGAGGTGGCAACCACAGCACGCAATGTGTTGGCTGCCATCGCCTGTTCGACCTTACGGCGCTGACTTGCATCGAGTGAGCCATGATGCAGTGCTATTGGCAACGTATCCTCGTTGACGCGCCAAAGTTCCTGAAACAGCATCTCGGCCTGGCTGCGCGTGTTGACGAACAGAAGTGTCGTGCGGTGCCTGCGCACCGCTTCATAAATATCCGGGATGGCATAGCGCGAGGAATGCCCTGCCCATGGCACGCGCTCTTCGGAATCAAGAATGGTAATTTCAGGCTTTGCCCCGCCATCAACCGTCACGAGACCAGATTTCGGCGCGGTTCGATCCTGTTCGACCAGCCAGCGACGCAACTCATCAGGCTGCGCCACAGTTGCCGACAGGCCAATTGTTTGCAGTTGTGGTTGCAAACGGCGCAAACGCGCAAGCCCCAGCGCCAGCAAATGGCCACGTTTGGAAATGACGAGAGAATGCAGTTCATCCAGCACCACATAACGTAAGCCTTTGAAAAACTGCTCTGCCCCTTTGGAAGCGATGAGCAGCGCAAGCTGTTCCGGCGTGGTGAGCAGAATATCAGGTGGTGCCAGTTTTTGCCGCTGACGCTTATGTGCGGGCGTATCGCCAGTGCGGGTCTCAATCGTAATATCGAGGCCCATTTCCTCGACCGGTATGGTCAGATTGCGATGAATATCAACCGCAAGTGCCTTGAGCGGCGATATGTAAAGCGTATGTACACCTTGTTGTTTCGCCATACCCGGCTTTTTTCTGTTCCGTTGCTCCAGATCGACCAGCGCAGGCAGAAAACCGGCCAGAGTTTTGCCAGCACCCGTGGGCGCGATCAACAGCGTCGATTGCCCTTGTTCAGCGCGTGAAAGCAGTTCCAACTGATGCGCGCGCGGCGACCAACCCTTCTGTGCAAACCATTTTACAAAACGGTCTGGCAGATCAAAAGCATCCGTGGGAGTGGTCGAGGTCAGGTTCAGCGTCACCTCACCAATCTAGTGCTCTCAACTCTTCCCGCCAAGATGTTTGTTCACTTTTGTTCTCATTTTATCGGGAGTATTTTCATCGCCTCTTTCCAGTGCGAAGGTGATGACCTATCTAACCATTTATGCGCTTCAACGAGCTTCTGCATTCCACACCTCAAGGTCTTTACTGCCCACCCGGAGATTTTTATATCGATCCGGTACGGCCAGTGGAACGCGCGCTGATTACACATGGTCACTCCGATCATGCGCGCGCTGGTCATGGCCATGTGCTCGCGACCCGGCAAACTCTCGACATTATGGCAATCCGCTATGGTGCGGATTTTGCGGGCAACTCGCAGCATGCCGATTTTGATAAATTGCTGAATATCAACGGCGTCACAGTCAGCTTTCATCCTGCTGGGCACGTACTAGGGTCTGCACAGATTAAGGTCGAGCAAAACGGCACGCGGATAGTCGCATCGGGAGACTATAAGCGCGCATCCGACCCAACCTGTGCACCTTTTAAACCCGTCGCTTGCGATGTGTTCATCACTGAAGCAACATTTGCTCTTCCGGTTTTTCGGCACCCGAAAGCGGCACATGAAATCGCGACATTGCTTAAATCTCTCAAGCAATTTCCTGAGCGGGCGCATCTTGTCGGGGCTTACTCCCTCGGCAAGGCACAGCGCGTTATAAAACTCATCCGCAATGCGGGTTATGACGAGCCGATCTATATTCACGGCAGCCTGCAAAAACTCTGTGATTATTATCAATCTCAGGGCGTCGATCTCGGCAAGCTGGAACCTGCAACGCTTGAACGCGGTGAAGCCTCGCCGGATTTTGCTGGAAAAATCGTCGTTGGTCCGCCCTCTGCGTTGGCCGACCGCTGGGCACGACGCTTTCCTGATCCTCTGCCCGCATTTGCATCGGGTTGGATGCGCATCCGGCAACGTGCAAAGCAGCGTGGCGTGGAATTGCCTCTGATCATTTCTGATCATTGCGACTGGGACGAGCTCACTGCCACCATTAGCGAGCTAAAACCTGCCGAGGTCTGGGTCACACATGGACGCGAAGAAGCGCTGGTTCGCTGGTGCGAGTTGCAGAACATTCCGGCGAGACCGTTGCATCTTATCGGCTATGAGGACGAGGGAGACTGATGCGCGCTTTCGCTGAACTTCTCGACCGCCTTGTCCTCACCCCGCAGCGCAATGGAAAATTGCGCCTGCTGGTCGATTATTTCCGCACCACGCCAGATCCAGACCGGGGGCTGGCGCTGGCTGCCATCACGCGCGATCTCGAATTGCAAAGCGTCAAACCCGCAATGCTGCGCGCGCTTATGACTGATCGCAGCGATCCAACGCTTTTTGCCTATTCCTATGACTATGTCGGCGATCTCGCCGAAACGATCTCGCTGATCTGGCCCGGTCCTAATGAAACGCCAGCGGGTGCCAATCTGCCGCTCAGCGTGGTTGTTCACGAATTACAGAATGCTTCGCGCCGGGAAGGCCCGCTACTCGTTGCGAGTTGGCTTGATGTGCTCGGCATTTCCGAACGCTATGCCCTTCTGAAACTTGTGACGGGTGGCTTACGTATCGGTGTTTCAGCACGCCTTGCGAAGCAGGCGCTAGCGAACTTCGGTGACGTAGACGTGGTTGAAATCGAAGAGCTGTGGCACGGCCAGGTTCAGCCTTACACCGCGTTGTTCGACTGGCTCGAAGATAAGGCTCCAAAGCCTGCGGCAACTGCTGATGCACCATTCCGGCCCGTCATGCTGGCAACTGCACTGGATGAAGCCGATATCCCCGTGCTTGATCCATCCGCCTATAGTGCAGAATGGAAATGGGACGGTATTCGTGTGCAGGCCGTATCCGAAAACGGCGTGCGACGGCTTTATTCGCGCACCGGCGATGATATTTCCGGCACTTTTCCCGATGTGCTGGAGGCCATGGATTTCGAAGGCTCGATTGATGGCGAATTGCTGGTGGGGCATCACGGCGAAACGGGCATCGAAACCGCAACCTTTTCGGATTTGCAACAGCGCCTTAATCGCAAAACAGTGACAGCCAAACAGTTGCGCGAATATCCGGCCTTCGTCCGCGCCTATGATCTTTTGCAGGATGGCACGCAGAAATCCGGTGAGGATTTACGCACTCTGCCTTTTGCAGAGCGGCGTGTGCGGCTCGCCCGGTTTATTGAAAAGCTCGACAAGCGCCGCTTTGATCTGTCACCCGTGCTTGAATTCTCGGATTTCAGCGAACTCGCAAAATTGCGTCTCAATCCACCGCATCCGGTTATCGAAGGTCTTATGCTCAAACGGCACGATAGCACCTATGTGCCCGGACGTCCGAAGGGCCCATGGTTCAAATGGAAGCGCGATCCGTTTACCATCGATGCTGTGGTCGTCTATGCGCAGCGCGGACATGGCAAACGCTCCAGCTATTATTCTGATTTTACCTTCGCCGTGTGGACTGGCCCGGAAGATGCGGCTGTTCTTGTACCAGTCGGAAAGGCATATTTTGGTTTTACCGATGAAGAATTGAAGCTGCTCGACAAATTCGTTCGTGAAAACACCATTGAACGTTTCGGCCCAGTACGTTCTGTGCGCGCTGAGCCTGACCACGGCCTGGTGGTAGAGGTCGCCTTTGAAGGGCTTAACCGGTCGACCCGGCATAAGTCAGGCGTTGCTATGCGTTTTCCGCGCTTCTCGCGATTGCGCTGGGACAAGCCGCCCCGCGAAGCGGACCGGCTTGAAACGCTGGAAAAACTGTTGAGTTGATTATTCAGCGGTCGCAGCCGTAACACGGATTGCAAATATATCGACCGCTTTGCCGGACCCGCTGAGATCGGAATTGATCGTAATCTTACCCGCACGTCCCGCAGATTGGCCCGCCTGAAACTCCTGATCGAACAGGAAATCACTAACGGAATCGCGAACATCATAACGCCTGCGGCCACAATCACCGAGACCCGCAAAATCACAGTTAACGGACATTTGCGTTGTTTTACCATCATCGCTACGGGCAACGATATCGAAGGTAGCCTTCTTTCCAGCAAGCTGATTAAGCACGCCTTCACCGACATCAAAACTCACGGTATCATTCATGCCGTTTGACTGCACCCGCACAAAGCTGCTTGTGCCTTCGCGCATAATGTCAGCTTTAGCTCCACCCTGCACAGACATGCGCGTAACATCAGCAGGGGTGAAAATGTTGATCCAGTTACGGCCTTCAGGATCTTCACCTTCCTTGATCGGGGCCATATTGTTCTCGGTGAGCAGCGGGCTTGAACCATTTCCGCGCGTGAAATCGGCAAAGCTGTTATAAAGCGAAAACCCGATAAGCCCCAAGACAACAATGACCAGTACAGGAACACCGACGCTGACAAACGGCGAACGACGCTTCTTTTTGCGTTCCTTGCGCGAAACTCCAGCATCATAATTCGACGCAGTCTGAGATTTAAGCAAACTGGGCTTATTCTTTTTAGGATCGGTCCGAATATCTGCTGTATCGAGAGCTGGACCAGCTTCAAAGCTGCTATCCCCCAATACCGGATCTGCGGATTCAGGAGAGCCAAGCGAGGGGCCGCGCGGGTCCGGCGCTGCCTGTGAAGACTTGAATTCACTTTCTATACCCGAGATCGCATCTTTGATTTTCTCGCGCCGTTGCCTTTTTTGCTCTTCGCTGAGTGCTGTGTTAGCCACAAGCGCACGCTCATGCGCGCCCCATGCAGCCTCATAGATACGCTGCCGCGTGGCCGGACTATGCGCATCCGACTTTGCGAATGCATTTCTTATAGCGCGCTCGATACTTTCCAAAGGGCAGTTCTTCCTCGGTTTCCAAAATCTCTTCTGCATGATTCCAAGCCGTCATAGTCTGACCGAGTCCTTAGAAAGAAGCAGATTAAATGAGCCTCAGCGAAATTAACGTCTGAATCAAGGCATTTAACTGTTCTGCAGCCATTTTGGCTACCCGCGACAGCTGATAAAGATACCAAATATTAGTTCATACCTCTTTTTCCCCCCCAGCCTTTACCAAAAGATGCTGCCGCTTCCCGGCAAACCAACTTACTCGTCTGCGCACAGGTTCTGCATATTTTCATATTGCGGGAAACCTCAGCCGTGTTAAAACTATTACGTTTACGCAAACGTCAATTTTGGAGGAAGAAATGGCATTGCCGGATATTTTGAAGAACAAACTGCGCATACCCGTTGTTGGAGCGCCACTGTTTATCATCTCCAATCCGGCCTTGGTCCTGGCGCAATGCAAAGCAGGAATTGTCGGCTCATTTCCTGCTTTGAACGCGCGCCCGGAAGCGCAGCTCGACGAATGGCTTTCCGAAATTACAGAAAGTCTGGCCGCATATAATGCCGCCAATCCTGAGCGCCCTGCGGCTCCTTTTGCCGTTAATCAGATTGTTCATCGTTCAAACAAGCGGCTCGAGCACGACCTTAGTCTTTGTGTGAAATACAAAGTTCCGATTGTAATTTCGTCGCTCGGCGCGGTTCCTGAAGTCAATGCTGCGATCCATTCTTATGGCGGCATCGTACTCCATGACGTTATCAATAACCGCCACGCCAGCTCAGCCATCCGCAAAGGTGCCGACGGCCTTATTGCAGTTGCAGCAGGCGCTGGTGGCCACGCGGGTTTGCTTTCGCCCTTCGCACTGATTCAAGAAATCCGCGAATGGTTTGATGGTCCACTGCTACTTTCCGGTGCGATCGCCAATGGCGGCGCCATTCTCGCAGCACAAGCCATGGGCGCGGACCTCGCCTATATCGGCTCTCCTTTTATCGCCACGACCGAAGCCCGCGCTTCAGATGCCTACAAACAAATGATCGTGGAATCGAACTCGTCCGACATCGTTTATTCGAACTACTTCACTGGCATTGCCGGCAATTACCTCAAGCCATCAATCACAAACTCTGGCCTCGATCCGGAAAATCTGCCGCAAGCTGACGCCACAAAAATGGACTTCGACAAAGCACAACAGGAAGGCGCAAAAGCCTGGAAGGACATCTGGGGTTGCGGACAAGGAATTGGCGCCGTGAAGGAAGTAACGACCACGTCACAACTGGTTGAGCGCCTCTCATCAGAATATACCGCAGCGTGCAACCGCATCTGTGACAGCGCATAAGTCGCACTCGCGTATCAATAGCTCCATCTTTTAAGAAGGTCTGAGACAAACATAAAGAACGTGCGTTTTGGACCTTGCTTTCCTTCCCGCTTTTAGGTATCAGCGCAGCGTTCGGTCACAATTGACTGATAGCCCTTCGGGGCACAGGAACCTTTGTTCCGGGCCGCTTTAGCTCAGTTGGTAGAGCACATCATTCGTAATGATGGGGTCAGCAGTTCGAGTCTGCTAAGCGGCACCATAAAATCAATGGCTTAGCTAATTTTCGTTTTCACCATATTGATGCTAGCAATCAAATAGCAATCACCTTCGTTACTCGTAATTTGCACTGCAAAACTGCCTTTTGATGCAGCATAAAATCCCTGTGGAAAAACGTTCGGGAAGATGCAGACACCGCCTGAGCCGCACGCCGTTTCAATTAATCCTTCTCAATTTCTGTATTGTCGAACTCGACTATTCTTGTTGTTATGTTAACAACAACTTCCATCGCGTTTCATAATCGGACAGTCGTCTTGCCGAACACGAGATGATTGAGCGGGACCGCCGCAAGGTCGAACGCCGCATCAAGGCAGCACGCTTCCCAACGGTCAAAAGTCTCGACAGCTTTGACTTCTCAGCCATCCCGAAGCTCAACATGATGCAGGTACTGGAACTGGCACGCTACGAATGGATCGAACGGCGCGAGAACGTCATCGCGCTTGGACCCAGTGGCACGGGCAAAACCCATGTGGCGCTTGGCCTTGGTCTGGCCGCATGCCAAAACGGCCTGTCGGTCGGATTCACCACCGCCGCTGCTCTGGTCAGCGAGATGATGGAAGCGCGTGATGAACGCCGACTGCTACGGTTCCAGAAGCAGATGGCAGCCTATGGGTTGCTGATCATTGACGAACTGGGCTTCGTGCCATTGTCAAAGACTGGAGCGGAGTTGCTGTTCGAGCTGATCTCGCAACGCTATGAACGCGGCGCAACGCTCATCACCAGCAATCTGCCATTTGACGAATAGACGGAAACACTCGGATCCGATCGGTTGACGGGTGCACTACTGGATCGTATCACCCACCACGTCAACATTCTTGAAATGAATGGCGATAGCTATCGCCTCGCTCAAAGCCGAGCCAAAAAGTCGCGCTAAAACACACGCAAAACTACCGACGCCGCAATCGGAAAACCTTGTCGGCTACGCCCTTCCGACGTTCCCCGATTGCGGCGTAAACTGGCCCAGTTTTACACCGCCATTTGGCATGTTTTTATTCCGCCGTTGACATTTCTTAAAGAAACGCCGTGCAGCCCCGAGGCTTCGGCGTTCAGACAGCATGAAATCAAGGGTTTGTCCGGCACGATAGACATAAGTCCATCTACTTTTGACTTTTATATATGCCTCGTCTACCCCCCAGGAGCCGAGTGTTGGGCGCTTACGCTTTTGTGCCCGATCCGAAATCTGTGGAGAATATCGAACGACCCAACGGTTCAATGTTGCATGATCACATCTACGCCTCGATCAGCCATAATTTCCTGAAGCTCGCGATACGAAACCGAATAGCGGACGTAAAAGAAAACAGCATAAAGGATGGCGCTTTTGGGAAAATGAGCCCCTTTGAAATCGATCGCCATCCCGTTTACCTCATCCATTTATGCACACCGAGGAGATAATAGCGCAGCGGAAGTGAAAAATTTGCGACAAAACCGAGTGGAGGAAAGGTGAAACTTTGTGTTTCTCTCAATCAGAAAGCATGTCCCGGTTCCGTAGTTAAAATCATTACAGCCATGGCATTATAAATACATGGCAGACGTAGATGACGTTAACAACAATCATGCAAAAAACGGCTAAAGATCCCAAATCTTTAGCATGGCGTGCAGCGGTCGAATAAGTAGGCGACACAACGTCAACGATTTCCTCAATAGCCGTATTCAATGCCTGCAGCGCAATCAAAATCAGGAACAATAGGAAAAAAACGATATGCTTTTGAATACTCACGCCTGCCAGGAAGAACCCTATAGAAACTAACATGAAGCCAGCCAATTCATGTTTTGCCGCCTCTTCTTTTAAGAGACGGCGGGCGACGCCGAGAGAGTAGGTGGTGGAAGCAAAGAGATGAGCAACACCTTTTTTCTTAGATGGAATAAACTGTTTCATTACGACTTATTACTCCGGCATGATGAGAGGGTATCCAGATCATGCAGATAAACTTCCGTTTCCACATGCATTAACCCCAGAACGGTATGAAACAGGTTGTCATGACTTTGAGACTTTTTCGTTTCAAGGCGGATACACGCATCCTGGCGGCTAGGTATCCTTTTATCGCCCAGCCAGAGGAGATACGGTACATATGTTTGTTGTGAAGGGGCCATAAAGTAAGGGGCGCCATGAAGATAGATGCCAAACTCTCCAAGTGACTCACCGTGATCCGACATATAAACCAACGACGTCTCAAGTGCCTCTTGGTGATGACGAAGCTTCTGTATCAAAGATGCGAGAATATGGTCTGTATATGCAATTGTGTTATCGTAAGAATTGACAATTTCTTGCTTTGTACACTTCGAAAAATCTGAGGTCCGGCAGTCAGGTGTGAAGCGGCGATACTCCTCTGGATATCGCAAATAATACGCAGGCCCATGGCTACCTAATTGATGTAAAACCAGTACGGTATCCTGCTTAACATTATTAAGGTACTCATCTATTTTCTCCAAGAAAATGCCATCCTGGCACTCTCCATTTTTGCAGTACCCCGGATATTCAGAATGTGACATTGACTGACTTCCGGTTCGGTTCGCAACACCCTTATGTCCGGTGTTATTTTCCCACCAATCCACTTGAATGCCTGCGTGAACCAAGACGTCAAGGAGGTTCTCCGTCTCAAGTCCTTTTTGATGGGAATAATCAGAATGGGTGTATGAAGAAAACATGCATGGAAGGGAAACTGCAGTGATCGTCCCACAACTCGATGTTTTTGAGAAATAAAAGATGTTTTCTCTCTCTAATGCTGCATTTGTGTTTCTGCTGTAACCGTTTAAAGAAAACGACTCTGCTCGCGCTGTTTCGCCTGCCACAACGACGACAAGCCGGGGTTTGCGTGATTCAGTAAGATTTCGTGTGACCCTGGCATCCATTCCGATCGGTTGCACGACAGTATTTTTGCTCTTACTGGCCCTTAAGGCAAGCTTAACAGCATTTCCAACTGGCATTACAGGATTAAGCTTGGCGATCCAGTCACGATGCTCACGGCCCAAAGATGTGAATGTGCCAGCCTGGCTTAAAAATACCGCAACTGCCGTCAACAAAGCCCCCAAAATATAGACAGAGTTTTGCCTGATCTTGGCCGCTATTGGTCGATGCTTAATTTTGACTGAAGCCACGAGAAGAGCGGGCAGGAAGCCAAAAAGCGCGAGATGAACAACAAAACCAAAGCTTATTAGATGTCCAGCTTCGGCCGGAGTAGTATCAGCAATACTCTGCAGCATTTCGACATCGATAATTGTACCAAACCTGTCGACGAACCAAGACGCTGACGCCGAAGTTACAATCAGAAAAATAAATATCGGCTTAGTAATGTACTTCGCGGAAAACGCGACACATAGCGCGAATATCAGACAGAATAAGAATGTGAATAGAGCTAAAATGTTGTATGTAGATAGCAATTCGGAAGAGCGAATCCAGAATGCATTATTGTTAAAGACAATAAGATATAAAGTGACGAGAAAACCTAGTGTGATACTGTTAACACTTATTCGCCAATTTGTTTTTGGTCGTGAGTTCATAATGCGCTTTTTCTACGTTAATCAGCTTCTAAAACTCGAAAGGCGCTTATCTGGCGGGGATGCTGGCGAGCGCTCAGCGCCCTTCAACACCATGTTCAGCAAGATAAAGTTGAGAAATTATCGAGAAATCATGGAGCGCCTGTTTATATACAGAGCGTGCGTTATGAGACTTAACGAACGTTCACATATCTTCGTTTGACGCCAATTCATTCGTTAGGAAAAACGAGACAGAACATCAGAACAGGATGAAGGGGAATAATCATTCACCTAGTCGCGAAGGCCGATGTTTCAGCCGAGCTTATTTTCAATAATGCTAACCGCTTATTGCCGATAAATATGGAGCGGCAGCATTATGCCGCCGCTCCTGTCGCAAGTCTAAGGACTGGAGGTCAACTTTTCCTTCACGACAATTTCAAATCAGAACGAACGCTGAAAACGCACCATGCCTTGCCAGGCTGATTTTCCTTTGAGGTCCGAAAGTTTGTCGTTCCATTTGGTGTAAGACACTTCAGGTGTAACGGTGAAACCAGGCACCATTTCATAAGCAATGTTTGCTGTCGCTGCGAGTGTCTTCGCATCTTCATAGGCCAGTTGCACATTAAAGCTAGCCTTGTCCGTAGCCTTGAACTTAGCGCCGCCCCAAACTGCCCAGTCTCCACCCCAGGTGCCGTAGAAGCTGTCACGCAGACGAATTCCGCGATAGAATGAACCATCAGAATTAAGCTCAGTAGCAAGATACCGGTCTTTATTTGACTTATAGCCACCCATCACCCACAGTGACAGCTGATCAGTGACGTTCACATCAAGACGAACTTTTCCTGCCCATTTCTCATTTTTTGAATCATACGCCGCTACAGTCGACAATGCACCCCAACCTTGTTCATAACGAAGGCCTGCAACAACGTGCGGCGTGTAATTGTCGATACGTCCATCAATAGTATAGGCGCGACCATTTAAGGTATATTTGCCGGCATCTATGTCACCATTGCCACCCTGCTCCAGAGCGATAATAGCTGAGAAGCCATTGCCACCCGTGAATGTGTAGCTGATCGCGTTCGTGCGATATCCGCCAAACATGATAACATCGTCGTTGATCACACTTCCAGCATAGCCGGTGAAAGTTGTAAACGCCGATTCATCCAGTCCAATACGCAGACCGCCAAGCTGAATATAGCCGAAACGCAGAGAACCTGACGATTTAGAATCTGCACCATTTTCATACTGAAAACGAGTTTCGGCATATGTACGCAAAGTGCCAAGTTCAGTTTCTGAGGTGGTCGAGAAACGCAAGGTGAAGCGGCTCAAAAAGTTGTAAGTGTCGCGGCTGTTGTTCGTAAAGCCTGGAACATTGTGGCGTGTCCGTCCATATACATTATCGCCGCCCTTCAGGTCAGCGCGAACATAGCCGTGAGTACGCAGGCAAGTTTCCGTACCAGGAATATAGAAGTAACCAGCACCATATGCATCGCATACACGAACGTACTGGACCGATTCTGGCTCTGGTGAAACAATATAATCAGCAGCGTTTGCGGATGTAATGGTTACAAGTGATGCCATCGATGAGAAAAGAATAAGTTTAGCGTTCAATTTGCTTCTCCTTTGTTTTGAGGCAGATCCTTGTAGTAAGATTCGCTAAATATTTTCAACTTTCTAATCATCTATAATATTTATACAATATTCTGTGTGTTAATATTGCATCACTAACATTCAGGCAATACTTTGTATTTACATTCAATAGAATGTATTTATATAATTTTGCAATTTATATTTAGAGATTCTACGAAAAGTATATTACTCTTTTCGAATACACTTTAAAAATATAATCGTCTCTTCGTCTCTTTCTTTACAAAGCTCAAATGGCATTATCAGAGCTAACAACCCTTGATCGAGATTACGTGGACAAAGATTGGAGATTAGTTGAATGCTAGGAATTTTATCTTCCGCAGAATGTGAACGTGCAAGCTCACTTATTTGGCGGCGTTTCGACCTATTTAGCCTTGTTGGATCGTGTTCGATCAACGCCTTAAAATCTGTCAATCTGGCGAGAGAGTTCTCAACTCAATGACAGAAAACACGACATTAAATTTGCGCTGGCTTGATTGCGCCGCAAATTAATGTCGTCAGTACCCAATGCAACAGAATACGGATTTTAATTATGAATTGTGCAGCAATTCTGCATAGGCTCCGTTAAGCGCCAAAAGTTCATCATGGCTGCCCTGTTCCACTATTCGCCCTGCATTCATAACCACAATTATGTCAGCGTGACGAATGGTAGACAAACGATGGGCAATTGTAATTGTGGTACGCCCTTTCGACATGCGTGCCAAAGCCTCTGACATTGCACGTTCCGTGCGGGTATCAAGTGCACTTGTGGCCTCATCCAACAAAAGCACCGGAGGATTTCGGAGAATAGTTCTGGCTAAAACCAAGCGTTGCTTTTCACCACCCGAAAAGCGATAGCCATCTTCCCCTACGATTGTGTCGTAACCGTCGGGTAAACCGATGATATGGTCATGGATCTGGGCGGTCTTAGCCGCAGCATAAAGTTCCTTATCGGTTGCTTCAGGTTTCGCGAAACGCAGGTTTTCTGCGACTGTAGCGTGCAGAAGATAGGGCTTTTGAGAAACAACCCCCAGCATTTCTGATAGAGACTGGAAGCTGAGGTCACGCAAATCAACGCCGTCAAATCGGATGGCGCCGCTATCGACGTCATAAAGCCGCGCCAAAAGGTAGCCAAGCGTCGTCTTTCCGGAACCGGTTTGTCCCACAATCGCGACATTGCTGCCCGCTTTAATGGTAAAACTGACGTCGTGCAAAGCAGAACGGCCCTCCTCGCCATAATTAAAGCTGACATGGTCCAGTTCCACCTCTCCCTTCATCGCAGACCGAGGAATAGTTTTCGCATTTGCTCGTTCGGTGATTTCCACTGGCTTGTCTAAATACTCAAATATTCGCGCGAATAATGCCCGTGTCTTGCGCGCATCACGGCCGATTTCGAGTAATTGTTCAAATGGCCAAAGCAATTGCTCTTGAAGAGCGATCATAGCCACAAGTGTCCCTATGGTTGCCGGGTTCTGTGTTTGCATCAACACGCCGCCTGCAAGCAAAGTAAATGCCGGTAAAACAGCAAGAGCGAAGCCGATCAGGGACCACTGCCATTCACCAGCTGTGCGCGATCTCACCTCAAGTTGCGCGAGATCACCTGAGATGCGGTTAAATCGCTGATTTAAGTGCGCGGCACGGCCCATTGTGCGAGCGAGTATGATACCGGAGGCAGAAAGTGTTTCTTGCACGGCAACCGACAAATCGGCAGCGCGGCCCTGTTGCTGAAAGGTGAGAGCCTCGCGTGCCCGGGCAACACGGCCGCTGATAATAAGTGTTCCTGGCACGATAAACAGTACGAGGAGCGCCAATCGCCAGTCGAGAATAATAATGGCGATAGACGTCATAATGACAGAACTGAGCGAGCGCCCGAGCTCATTAGCCGTATCACTGACAAGCGATTGAAGGCCGTCGACGTCATTTGCAATTCTGGACTGCACCTCCCCTACACGGGTGCCCGTGAAAAACCGAAGTGAAAGATTCTGGAGATGGGCGTATAATCTCACCCTCAAGTCATGCAGTACAGCCTGTCCGATACGTGAACTTAGAACCACCTGCCATGCGCCGATTATGGCTGACACGAGCGCGACAAGGATCATACCTGCCACAAGCAAGCTCAACAGTTTAAGGTCATTTCGGGGCAATGCGTCATCGATAATCGCACGCAAAAGAAAAGGCCCTGCCAATCCGGTTGCCGATGCGATCAACATCAGCACAATAACAGTCGCGATCCTTTTCCGGTAAGGCCTGAAGAGTGCTAACACACGCCGCAATGAGACGTGCTGCGCGGCAAGACTATCATAATCGTCTGGGTTTTGAGGCGCTGGAGACATTGGTTCTCTCAATTCGAAGCCGTGGTTTCTCGGATCGGAATGCGGATTTCGATCCCAAAGCCGGAGTTTTTAAGGGGGAGAATACGGGCGTCCCCTCCATGTGCCTGTGCAATCGCTTTCACAATTGATAGGCCGAGACCGGATCCGCCCCTGCCCCGCCCCCTCGAATCGTCAGCGCGCCAGAAGCGTTCGAAAGCCCGTAATCGGCTTTCCTCGGAGAGGCCTGGCCCCGTGTCGCCACAGCGGAAAAAAACGTGTTCGCCTGCGACGCCGGTCTCGACGGAAACGGTGCTTTGCGGTGCGTAACGGCAACAATTCTCAAGCAAGGCTATGAAAGCCTGCCGCACACGCCAACGGTCAGCGACTGTAACTGCTTGGCCAAGCGCGGACACCGTTTTGATCCCAGATTTTTCGAACTGATCTTCCAGCGATGCAAGAACGCTCTCAGCCTCTGTCGCTAAGTCAAATTGGGTGCACTGCAGGTCAAGTTTGCCAGCGTTACCAAGTGCGAGTGTGCGCAATTCCTCGACAATTGCCGACAGGTCGTCAACATGCCCGATAAGGCGTGCATAGGATTCACTACTGGGTGAAAAGGCTCCATCCAGCAGACCTTGCAGGCGCCCGCGAAGTATCGTCAGCGGTGTCCGCAACTCATGCGCGATCGCTGAATTGGAATATTGCAACTCAGCCTCAGCACGCTGCAATCGCTCCGCCATTTGGTTGAAGTCATTAACCAAATCCCTTGCCTCGCCGAAGTTTTCGTGTCGTAAACTGGCGCGTGCAGAGAAATCACCATTTGCAATCTTGCGCGCCGCATTCGCAACCGACTTCAACGGGTCGACAATCCGCTTTGCAAGAACCCATCCAAGCACTGAAGCTGTCGATATACCCACTCCTAAGAGAAGACCCAGAGTTATGATATCGCCCGTCCGAAGCACGTCATCATTGGTGAAATCGGGATAAAGCCATTCATAAATGAAAAAAAAGTAAGTCGTCAGCCCGAAGTAAACCACAGCGAACGCCAACAGCGTAAGCATTATCATCGCACGCACAATCAATGAGTTTAAGTTTTTACCCATTTGTATTGTCCAAGCGGTATCCAACGCCGCGCACTCCAGTAAGCAATCCATCAGCTCCGGCGGCAGCTAACTTGCGGCGTAAATTGCTCACATGGCTATCCACAGTCCGGTCGAGCGCTTCACCTTCGGGCAGACACGCATCAACCAACTCCGAGCGCTCAAAAACCTTCCCCAGACTCGCAGCCATATGGGATAGAATACGGAACTCTGTCTTTGTTAACTCAAGCGTGAGAGGACCTGTGTCCCTTTCAATCGTGACACGATACGCCTGTAAATCCACGGTTACCGGCCCCACGCGCAACAAACGTTCAGTCGGCACGCCCATACTTCTTCGCAGGACGGCTTTCACACGCGCTACGACCTCAAGCGGATTAAAAGGCTTAACAACGTAGTCATCGGCTCCGATACGTAAAGCTTGCAGCTTATCCAAGTCTTCGGCCAACGCAGTCACCATAATGACTGGCGTATTGCCACGGCGACGGATTGCAGCCAAAACCTCATAGCCGTCCTGTCCCGGCAATTTAATATCGAGGACCACGAGATCAGGGCGAAGACGAAGATGGTGCCCTAACCCGACAGTTCCGTCACCTGCCGTGACAACACGAAACCCCTCGCGAGACAGATACGTCTCGATGATTTCAGCAATTTCGGGCTCATCCTCAACAATAAGAATTAAAGCATTGTTCATGGCTATCTACCATCTCTGAAACGTTTTAGACGGGTGTTTATTTAAGGCACCGACTGGGTTCGGCGGACGGGTGTTATTTTCTTACTCTGATTAGTCGGCTGATTGTTACATATAACAAGGGTACAAAGAAAACAGCCAGGACGGTTGCGGATAACATTCCTCCAAAAACCCCTGTTCCTATTGCATTCTGAATTTCAGAACCGGCCCCGCGCGCGATCATGAGTGGCACGACCCCCAAGATAAAGGCCAGTGAAGTCATCAGAATTGGCCGGAATCTCAATCGTGATGCCTTAAGCACTGCTCTGTTGAGGCTTTGCCCCTCGTTGCGCAGATGGCGGGCATATTCAATCAACAAAATGGCGTTCTTTGCAGAAAGTCCGATTATCGTAATGACGCCAACCTTGAAAAACACATCATTTTCCATGCCCCGCGCCAGCACAGCCAGCACAGCCCCGAGCACGCCAAGCGGCACAACCAACATAACGGCCAGCGGGATTGTCCAGCTTTCGTAAAGTGCGGCCAAGACCAGAAATACCACGAGCATCGATGCGGCTAAAAGAATTGGCGTCTGGGTTGCGGATTGTCTTTCCTGTAGCGATTGCCCCGTCCACGCAACTGCAAATCCTGACGGTAACTGTTTTGCCAATCGCTCCATCTCGGACATTGCCACTCCACTCGAAACGCCCGGCGCAGCTGAACCTGAAAGACGAGCAGCGGGGTAGCCGTTATAGCGCGCCAATTGAAGCGGCGTCGTTTGCCAGACGGGCTGGACAAACTCCGACAGGGGAACCATTGCGCCATCAATATTGCGCACTTCAAGGCGAAGCACATCATCAATATGCATACGATGCTGTGCATCGGCTTGCACGACTACCTGTTGAAGGCGGCCGTCTTTCGGAAAATCGTTGACATAAGTTGACCCGATTGCTGTCGAAATCATGTCGCTCACGGTTGAAAAAGAAACACCAAGAGCCAGCGCCTTCTGGCGATCAATATTCAACGCAATACTCTGCCCATCTGGAAGCCCATCCGTCATCACGCCCGTGAGCAATTTGCTCTTGGAGGCGAGCCTTATCAACTCGCTCTCGGCCGCTTTCAGTGCTGTTGGCCCGGCATTACCCCTATCCTCCAAGCGAAGGGAGAAACCAGATGTTGTTCCCAGCGATTAAATTGCCGGTGGTTTCATTATCATCGCAGTTCCCTCCGTAATATTCGCCATCGCCGCTTGCGCCGCCGCGATCTCTTCGTTCACCGTTGTCTTACGATCACTCCAATCCTTAAGACTGGTAAACGCCTGAGCAGCATTCGGACCAGAGCCGGAAAATCCGAAACCTTGAATAACGATGCTCTCCGTAATATCAGCACGCGATCCCGTGTGTTTTTCATATTTTGCAATAATCTCCCGCGTGCGCTCTGCTGTGGCACCAGCCGGCAGCTCGAACATTGCCATGAAATTTCCCTGATCTTCTTCAGGCACGAACGACGTCGGCAGTTGAGAGTAACCAACGCCCAGTACTCCCAAGAGCAAAATGTAAACCAACAATATCCCAACACCACGCCGTAAAATCCAGCCGATAGCGCCGGTATAGCGTGCACTTAAACGGTCAAACTTGGTATTAAACCACGAAAAGAAACGGACTTCTGCGTGGGGGGCGACAGGTTTGAGGATAGTAGCGCACAAAGCAGGTGTAAGGGTAAGTGCGAGGAAGGCTGAGAACAGGATCGACACTGCCATCGACATTGTGAATTGGCGGTAGATTGCTCCTACAGAACCATCGGACAATCCCATAGGGATAAAGACGGCGACCAAAACCAATGTGATCCCGACGATAGCGCCCGAAATTTCGCGCATTGCTTTGCGAGTAGCCTCCTTCGGCGAGAGCCCCTCCCTTGCCATGATCCGTTCTACGTTTTCAACGACGACAATGGCGTCGTCAACAATGATACCGACTGCCAAAACCATGCCAAACATGGTCAAAACATTGATCGTGTAACCGGCAACCAGCATCACCGCGAATGTGCCAAGCAGCGCGATCGGCGCGACAATTGTTGGGATCAATGTGTACCGCAACTTCTGCAGAAACAGCAGTATCACGAGGAACACCAGAACCATCGCCTCTACAAGAGTCTGCACCACCTTCAAAATCGACACTTTCACGAAGGGCGCGGTATTGTAGGAAATTGAGACTGAGAGATCACTCGGCATTGTAGCCTGCAGTTCACCTAACCGCTTTTCGATCGCCGCCGCAGTGCTGACGGCATTGGCACCCGGCGACATTTGTATCGCCGCTGCAGCAGCAGGCTTGCTGTTACTGCTGACGCTGAAGGCAAAAGTCTGTGCGCCAAGTTCCACACGTGCAACATCGGACAACAGCAGCCGCGCGCCATCTGTGTGGGTTTTCAATGGTATTGCTGCAAACGCCTCGGGTGAGTTCAACTGTCCATGCACAATCAGTGGCGTTGAAACTTTGGTCCCCAGAACGGTCGGTTCGTCCCCGACCCTGCCCGGCGAAACTTGAGCGTTTTCGCGGGCAATCGCGCTCGTAACGTCGGACATGCTCAGGTTGTAGGCAGCGAGTTTCGTCGGATTAACCCAAACACGCATTGCACGTTCGGAACCAAATTGTTGGGTACGTCCAACGCCGGGAACGCGTTTGAGCTCCTCGGCGATATTTCGCGTCAGATAGTCCCCAAGGCTCAGCTCGTCTGTCTCACCGCTGCGTGACTTGAGCGCAATGACCATAAGGAAGCCCGACTCTGACGCTTCCACATTTATTCCGTTACGGCGAACGACTTCTGGAAGACGAGGCTCGGAATTTTTTAACCTGTTTTGAACATCCACTTGCGCGAGTTCGGGGTCCGTTCCAGGTTTGAACGTCACCGTGATATTCGCAGCACCTGTCGAGTCGACAGTCGATTCATAATATAAAACGTTTTTGACGCTTGAGAGTTCCTTTTCGATAGGAGCAACCACACTATCATTGACCGTTTGAACAGAAGCTCCAGTATATGTTGTGAAAATACTGATACTCGGCGGTGCGATAACAGGATAACGTGAAACCGGCAGTTGTGGGATCGCAACAACACCAGCCAATGCAATGAATATGGCAATCACCCAGGCAAACACCGGGCGACTGATGAAGAATTGTGGCATGGTGATCTGGCCTTTAAATCTTGTCTTTCACAGTCGTCGCGTTTGGTGAGTTATCGGCGTTTACGAGCATCCCATCCTGCAAACGCTCCTGACCGCGAATTACGATGGTTTCACCGGGTTGAAGCCCTGCCTTGACCACCACACGACGACTGATGGCCTCTCCAAGCGTTATTTTGCGCCTTTTTACGCGCCCGTCGGGATCAACGACCATAAGACTGGCGTCGTCTCCTCCTGTCCGAACGAGAGCATATTCAGGAACAAGTATTACATCGGAGAGCAATCCGCTGGGCACTTGGGCACGAACAAACATGCCAGGCAAAAGCTGCAATTCAGGATTCTCAACGAGCACTCGGATCGTTGCGTTGCCCGTCACGGCGTCAACCGTAACATCTGAAAGTACCAGCTTCGCAGAATAGGAATAAGGCTTGCCATCGGCACGTAGTATCTCAATCTGGCCTATTTTCTCTTCTGCCGCAAATTGCACCGAATCGAGTTTTGTTGCGGGCAGGCGTAAATCCACATAAACACGTTCCAGCTGCTGAACGACTGCGAGTTCGGTCTGCCCCGAAATTGATGCGAGAGAGCCTTCGTCCGCGACGGTTCGTCCGACGTAGCCATCAATCGGCGATCTTATGGTGGCGAAGTCAAGATCAAGCTGACGACGGTTAAAAACAGCACGAGCCTCGGCCAGATTGGCTTGGGCCACCGTCATATCGTTTCGCGCATCCTCGTAGTTCTTTTGACTTGCCGCTTTACTCGCGAGTAAAGCTTCAGCGCGCTGAAAGCCCGACCGAGCATGCTCCAGCGCACTTTCTGCACGCGTCAATGCGGCGCGTGCAGTTTCCAGATCCGCCAAAAATAAAGCGGGTTCAATCTCGAAAAGGATCTGACCAGCGCTGACACGGGAGCCGGCCTCAACAACTTTCTTTTTAATGATCCCACTGACTTGCGGCCTGATTTCAACTTTCTTAAAAGCCGCTACTCGCCCCGGCAGTTCATCCGTAAGAAGAACGCGTTCCCGACCGACTTTAACAGTTTCAGCGTGCACTGGAACGGCTGAGGAGGCAACCTCGGCTTCCGGATCTGAACTGCTCCAATCTTGCAAAGCAAGCATGGCAGCGATGAAACATCCGCCTGCAACGATAGCGAAAATGGAGAAGCGGCGGTTTGACATAGGGTCGTCCAAATTAAATCGAATGCCACCACTTCCCATCCTTCAGTCTACGTAAGATCGAGAAAAGGTGCAGATTGTGTGGAGGTTGTGATTTTAAGCCCACTTTTATCAGTGACTCAGCCTACGATTATTTCTTTTTCGATCTATGGGTTCTTAATTAGGGAAAAACCGTCACCGCTTGTGGTTCTTTAAGGGTAGTTATAAAAAGGTGAGTGGTGAAATTCTGGACGAGCTTCCTGGAAATTGTTGATCAAATATGACATTAAACATGCGAAGGCAAACAACATGCAGCACACTATGAAAAAATTGCGTATCAACATTTCTTTCTCCTGATATTCAAATTTTTGCCAACGTGCCAAAATAATTATTTCATAACGAATAATTTATCCAACAGATGATAACTACTTAACAGTTCATAAAAATATCGAAATATTTGAAATATTAAGAAAAAATTATGTAATTACTTAAATAGCATTTACTTATCCAGTATTTTTCAAGCAAGAGTGGTGCTTTGAGCGTATCAACATTCTGGGCCAGCAAGCTTACGTCTCAAAGCAATCAGATACCCCCAGCCATCTTCCAAAGCACTTTGAGCAGCGCGAAATGAAGCAGCAACCTCATTATCGGATATTGGACCCATTAGGGTCCAGAGCCTTCCGTCAATGTCTTCTGCTTTAATGAAAAAATCTTCTCCCACTAGATCCAGGTATAAGGGGGAAAAAACAATTAGCGAAGCTTCAACAGTCATTTCGATTTTCCTGAAATGAAAAATTTAGCCAGCTTTGGAATACCATCCTTTACAAAGAGGGGTCGAACGTTAATCTCATCCCTAAGTCGGCTAGTAACGGGTGAGGTGAATGAGTATAATTGGTCTGTGGAGTTATCATGAAGGTTTTCTGCAAGCTTTATGAAGCAGGCAAAAAAGCGGGAGGTTAATAATTTTAGCCTTCCTGGTTCGGCCGCAGATGTCTGCGGTACGGTTTTCTGTCTCATCTTCGCTTCCTATGATTGAGCTATGATGAGCCGAAAATCCGCTCTTCTCGATTAATACAATTTGGTCTCATGGGCGTTGATGTCGGACAGTATGACCTTTAACTAGATTTTCGCGTAGGTATGCATTGCTGTGGCCCAACCCCTGAGATTAATCCCTCATAAGGTATGACTTACGACCGTTAGTGAGCCATTTTAATGGCCAACAAAGCGCCGCAAGTGGAACATCCGGACACCCTGTGCATACTCGTCAGGCTCATTTAAAAGCTTTTGCAAGGCTTTGTCCGAGGTCGGACTCCTTCTACAGCGCGGGCCCTTAACGTCGGGTTCGATCTGATAATTTCCATTCGCTGGATCTATACAGAACTGGATAAGCTGCTTCCTCGTCTGCTGAGGCTTAAGCAATAACCGCTGAAAGTTCTTGAGCGCCCTGATATCCCTTTGCAAACCAATATGTCGGAGAATGATCTGCACAGTCGCGTCACCAAACTCGACCATATGAAGAACTACAAAAAGCCTGGTCTGTTCTTTTGGCACTACCTCGGCGTTCGGCTCGACGTGTCCGCACATCGGCCAATTGCCTTGGATTCAAGGCACCCGCTGAGGTTTTTGTTACACTTCCGCACGAAGCAGCCCAATCAGATAAAATTAATAACAGCATCAAGCATATCGGGTATTTTTTTCCAAATAAGCTTTATATATTCTCTATTTGCTTAAAAACTCACACTCAATTTACGTTTTTGCCATATGTTACAAATCGCTCCCGCTTTTGAAGCGGGCCGGACATTTGGAATGGGCAATGTGAATGCCCACCCGGCTCCACATATCATCAAATAAAAGCATCAGCTGAACGGCTTGCGATATCGAAAACGCAAAAGTGAACCTAACGTACATTAACGCGCTGCCGAGAATTACTGAGCAGAACGAGCAGCCATTGATTTACTCCTCAAACAATAACGCAGCGTAATTCATAGCCCCATGCAAAATGCGAACAATCGATACACGATCATTATCTACTCGATAGAAAATTAAATAATTACCGTGCACCCGACGACGATAGCCATGGCATTCATAACGAGGCACTAATGGGAAACTGCCAGCTAGCTGAGCTAAGGCTTCGCACTTGTTACGCAATTCGAGAAATGAAGAAATAAGCGCGTCGAGGATTATCTTGCGCTATGTCATTTTCTGCCGAATGAGAGAACTCAACCCTCATGCTAATTTTTCAGCCTTATCATCCATTGCCAGATATTTTGCTTCCAACCGATCAACTACTTCACTTGCAGGCTTTGTCCGCCCAGCTTCGATATCAGCCATGCCGCGAGCAAGCGCAGCATCAACGGCCGCCAGTTTCGCTTCGCGTTCCTGAACAAGACCCACATCCTTGGTAACGTGCTTACCCATGATGCAACCGTTGTCTGGGTCATTGGCTCGCTTATGGCCGGTCCAGCCGTTGTGAAAAAATTCGGATTCCGTCTGTGCCAGCGCGCTAGTGGCCAATAGGCTTAGCCCAATAATTCCCGCAAACGTGCTTTTACGCATGCTGATTTCCTCAGTTTTTGTTGCTGTGATGAAAAAGGCCACGACGGCTGCGGTTATTGCTGTGCGCCTTTGGCTTCTCGCTCAGCGGCGCGAACGCAGTTCTTCAAAGCTGTGACTGCCAAAGGATTGTCAAAAAAGCTGGTATGGGCTGAGTAGTTCAGGCGAATGAATTCAACTTGCATCTCCTCAGCCTTGCGGATGAGCTTTTCTAATTTCTGCTTATCTTCAAGCGTATTGCCAGTGATGATGATTGTGCTGGGCATCGGGATAAAAACCCGTGTGAATGTCACAGGCTCACCATCAAGCTGAAGATAAGCCTTCACGTCGCCATCAGCCTCATTGATATTCCAGCTCTTTGATGAGAAGGCCAAATCAAAATCACCCTCGGCAGTGGCGAAGATCGCCAATGCGGTATCATCATCAAGCTGCATCGCCATCATGCAGCCAGGCCGCTCGACATTGCTCAGATTACTACCGACCCAATGGCCTTCCGAGAAGGCAATCTCATTGGCATCAGCTGGCATTTGAAGACCGAGCGCTCCAATGACGAGTGCTGATGCCACTTGCAGAAATTGATTTGTGCGGCGGCAAAAACCTTTTCCAAATTTGTCTCTGAACAGTTTAGGTGCATATCTTCGGTGTTCGGCGAACATGGTTCACTCCGTTGCATGAATATATCGATTGAGGATTGGGGTTTTTAGCGCCGTATATTCATCAGCCGTAATCGCACCACTCTCAAAAAGGGTGTTCAGGCGATGCAACGCTGCAATAGCGTCTTGGTTCTGCGCTTTTGCTTTTGTTGTCGATGATGGTGTTGGTTTTGGTCTTGACGATATTCCATCGTTTATCGCCGGTGACGGAACACTTAAGTTTTGGTGAAAGTCCGGATCAACGCGAACGGCAACTGGGTCGTTGACGAAGAGATTAATCCCGCTCTCACCGCCATTGCTGCCTTCTTCACTGATATGAGCATAGTGCAGCGCCCAAACCAAAGCAGCCACCCAGCCAACGACCGTGCCGCCAAATGCCAGATTAACGACGAGGATCAGCCAACGATTGGGATGTTCGCGTCGAAAGGCAACAATGGTCGGGATAAAGAGAACCAACAGAATTGCTAAAACGACGGCGATGAATGCCAGTGTGATAAGCAGGGAGTCAAAAGCGCCTTGAGCTGCCCAAGCTCGACCTGAGAGAATTAAGGTCAGCATTCCAGCCATACAGGCCAGCGGCAAAAGCCGCTTAAATTTCCTGATATATTTTCCCATGACACAAACTCAATGCGATGAGCGCGAAATCACATTCGCTTTGAGCTGTTTGAATTCATCCTCATCAATAGCCCCGGACGCCCGAAGCGAAGAGATTTTTTCAAGTTGATCAAGTGGTGTAACAGCTGAGCCGTTCGATGGCGCAATGCCGTGCTGGTTCGTAACCGGCTTCGCAGTCGCAGTATCAGCAAAACTGCTCCCAAAGCGGTTCGCGCGTGGCGTTGATGGCGAGCACATAAAAACCAACAGCGCGATTTGACCGATCAATGGCACAAGCCCTGCCAATATCCACCAGCCCGACCGATCAGTGTCGTGCAAGCGCCTAACCGTGACTGAAATAGCTGGCAGCAAATGCGCCAAGTAAACAATCGCCGTGAAAAGCCCTGCAGGCTCATCGCCTGTCGTATCGCCCACCATTTGGTCGATGACTATTGCCACGACAAGCATGATGAAAAATGTAAGGCTGAAAAACCAGTATTGCGAACGGCTGGCACGCCCTGAAAACACGGCATAGTTGCGCATTGCATCGCCATAGTAGTGCGTGAAATCCCCCTAATAAAACCCGAATGTGAGAAACGGCACGCCCTTTGTTTTGCAAGCCGCAAAGGGATGACGTTGGCTTAATGATAGCAAATAATAAATAGGGGATCAACAGTCCGTCGATTAATAGGCCGTCAATATGATTGCTGCGTGATCATGGATGTTAAAAAAATTATTGGCTGGAATGTATTGCAGTTGCGGGCTGAACGTGGCCTTTCGCAGGAGCGGTTAGCGCTTGAGGCGCAAATTGATCGTTCATATGTCGGGCGGGTAGAACGCGGCATGGAAAACGTCACCGTTTCAACGCTCGAAGCGATGGCGACTGCGCTGAATGTGCCAGTGTCAGCACTATTTGTTGAGCCGCAACCTGATGCCGAGAAACCGAAAGGACTGAAAGCAGGCAGAAAGCCAAAGCAGGTCTAAAAGCCTCAGTTGATGAAGCGGATTTCTGAAAACGAATTGCCCGCAAGGAAAAATATCAAAATCGATATAAAGTAAATACAAATTATACTATTGTATTTTTCTAGAATGATGGCATCATTATTAAGCGACAAAGTAGTATTTGTAAAACTATTGAAGCACAGCTTCGGCCTCCCGCCGCTACCGCCCCGAAGACAGCAACCCAAAACCGCTGGAGCGAACTTAAAACTGGATAAAACTTGGGGGCAACGTCAAACGCTACGAAGAAGTGTAATTTCATCCCGAAAAACTGTAAGAAGCTGAAACTAACCACTGCTCTGGCCATTCGCACAAACTGATGGGATTTACCAAGCTTTTACATAGCCTTAGGATGAAAATATGGCAAAAGTCAGCTTTTGCCATATGTTAGTAAGTCAGAGTAATTTCGTGTCACTTATGCGCTTCATCCCAGTCATAAATTGACCAATAATATTTCCCAAAAGAAGCCAATCTTTTCAATTGATTTGAATAGCACATTATCTCTTTGATAATTTTAAATTGGCACATTAATTCAAAAAAAATGTCACTGTCCTAGAATAGCATTCACTTCATCTTTCAGTATACGAGCATATTCTGTTAACGAGTTTGGAGCGAGTTTTGCACCGAGTATCGTGAAGCCTATGGATGCTCCAGCAGTCACGCCGTCCGTGAAAATCGGCACAGCGATCCCCACAATTCCTTTTATAAGTTCCTCATCATCAACTGCATATCCGCGCTCTCGCGTTTGCTCTATTAGCTCACGAATTCTGTCGGCAGTTAAACCCTTATAGCCTGAATAGCGTTCAAGATTAGCGCGAATGATGAAGTCCTGCTCATCCTGATCAAGGTAGGACAGCATGGCAATCGAGCCCGGACCAACACCCAGAGGCACTGAACCACCGATCATGCCGGTTAAGGTGGGAACAACACATTCTCCATCTCGGCGGTCAAGGCAGACAGAATCATGATTAAACCGTGCCATAAGATGCACGGTATCTCCGGTACGACGGCGCAACCGGGTCAGCGCAATCTCGCATCGGCTTATCAGACCCGGTCCCCGTGCGGCCCGCGCCCCGTAAATCGACATGCGCGCCCCCAGCCGATAGCAGCGTTTTTTATCATCTCTTGCGAGAAGTTTGTGACCAACGAGCGTGTTGAGAATGCGATGACATGTGGCGTTGTTAAGCCCTGATAACTCAGTGAGCTTCTTTAAAGTAAGCCCGTCATTGCCACCGTCAGCGACGAGATCAAGCAATTGCACAGCACGATCTAAAAGTTGGGTGCCGCCAGTTGGGGCTGTCTTAGGATTCTTGATCATCAATTCTCACATTATGAAAAATAATATGTACATAACTTGTATAGTGAGAAATATCAGTGTTCAATGATGAAATAAAGGCTGTGTGGGAAAATGATTAAAAAAGCAGCGGCCTCATATTGCGTGGATTCTGAATATTCAAAAAGGGAACTGAAATGATCAGAAAAATCGTTCTGTCGACGGTGGCCATGTGTGCGGTACTGGCAGCTCAGAATGCTGTGGCCGATACGCTTGCGACGATTAAAGAGCGCGATAAGCTCGTCGTCGGCGTCAAAAATGATTATGCGCCTTATGGTTATCTGAATGAAAAAGGCGAGATTGTCGGCTTCGAAATCGAGCTGGCAAAATATGTTGCCAAAGAGCTTTTGGGTTCCGAAGACAAAATTGAACTTGTACCGGTTGTAGCAGCAAACCGTATTGAGTTTTTATCAGCCGGTCGTGTTGATCTTGTGTTCGCGACGCTTGGAATTTCACCAGAGCGTGACCGCGTTATCGACTTCACCACACAATATGTCTCTGCTGGCGGACCCTCGGTCATGATGGCAAAGGAAGCTAAGATCGACAGCTGGGATCAGTTCAAAGGTCAGCCAGTCTGCGGCATTCAAGGTTCCTACTTCAATAAGAAGATGACTGAAGAATTCGGTATGAAGCTGGTTGCTTTCAAGAACCCGCCGGAAGCGTATCGCGCGCTTAAAGATAATCGCTGCATTGGCTTTGTTTTTGATGACATCACACTGCGCATGAAGCTGCGTGAAGCAGACTGGGCGGGCTATAAGATCGCTGTTCAGCCATATGAATTCGCACCAATGGGCGGCGGCATCCGCGAAGGTGATGTGGCTTTCAAGGAAGTCGTAGACAAAGCCATTCACAAAGCTGAAGCCGAGGGTAAGCTCATAGAGTGGGAGAAGGAGTTTAACATGCCTGCTTCCGATTATATTGCAGAGCGCGCCAAAGCTGCCGCTGCTGCAAGCAACTAAGCTCAGCTCGGAGAGGCACTTTTGTTCGGTCTTGATTATTCATGGCTCGGTGATCCGACCTACCAGCATTGGTTAGTGATTGGTGTCCTCAATACTATTCAGCTCGCAGCGATTTCGTCATTCGTTGCGGTGCTGATTGGTATGTTGGGCGCGCTTGGTCTAACCCTGCGTATTTTCTGGCTTGATGCGCTTATCGAGCTTTTTGTCGAAGTGTTTCGCAATACACCGCCTTTGCTGCAAATGCTGTTTGCGTATTTCACTCTATCGACTTTAGGTTTGAAAGTTATCGATCCGGCCACGGGCCTCTCGGTTCCGTTATTGAGTGCCTTCTCCTGCGCAGCTATTTCGCTCAGCCTTTTTGGTGGAGCGCTGGCTATCGAAGCATTCCGTTCGGGTATTGAAACGATGCCGCGCTCGATTATCGAGGCTTCTCGTTCTCTCGGTTATGGTCGTTGGTCCCGATTCTGGCGCATTGAAGCGCCGATCGCAACGCGTATCTGCCTTCCGGCACTCACAAACATCCTGAGTAATCTTTTCAAGACGACCTCTCAGGCGTCGGTGATTGCTGTCCCTGAACTGATGTATTACGCCGGGCAGATCTACAACGATAACTTCCGTACGCTCGAAGTTATGGTGCTGGTACTTGCGATCTATGTGAGCCTCGTATCGGTTCTGACCTACGCTATGGCCAAACTTGAAGCATGGATGGCTTTCCCCGGTTACGGCAAGGCAGGTTGATGATGAACAGTGTCATGACATATGAGAATAAGAAAAGAGCTGTTCTTCTTTTCATCGCGCTGGCTATTGCAACATGGGTTGCTGTCGATGCGCTCTCAGGTGGTGCTGATCAGTGGCGCCGTGTTGTTGCCCGCTTGCCTCTGCTTCTGACCGGTTCCGGTTCTGGCTGGCCGATTACTGGCGGGTTTGCCCTGAATATTCTGCTGTCGATTGCGGCTATGGCACTTGCTACAGCTCTTGGGACTGCTATGGGTCTAGCAACGATGGTGAGGAATGCCTCGGTACGTGTTCCAGCCCTGCTTGTGATGAACTTTCTTCGCAATTCGCCGTGGCTCGTGCTGCTGTTTGCGATGCTTTACATCATTCCTTTTGAAATGCGCATTTTCGGGCTTGTCATTCCTTTTCCGACCTTTGTTAAGGCTACAATTGGTCTGGCTTTGCCAACGGCTGCAAACTTTTCGGAAGTTATTCGCGGAGCTGTGCAGTCCATTCATTCTGGTCAGTGGGAAGCAGCACGGTCGCTTGGATATACTCCGATGCAAATCTACCGTTACGTTATTCTTCCACAGGCTTTCCGCCGCATGATCCCAGGCTGGATGAACCTCTATGCCTTGCTGATGATCGCAACCTCGCTTGCTACCGTAACCGGCATTCAGGACGTCATCACCATTCTGAACACGTCAATAGCCATGGAGAGCGAGCTCGCACTCGTCTACTTCTATCTGACCGTGCTCTTCCTGTTCTTTGCCTACTGCTATCCGATTGCACTGGTTGCCCGCCGTCTGGAACGCGCAGTTAAGGGAGAAAATTTATGAACCAGTCTGCCCCCCTTATTGAAATTAAAAACATCCGCAAAGCCTTTGGTAGTTTTGAAGTCCTCAAAGGCATTGATCTGTCGGTTAAAAAAGGCGAGGCCGTCTGCATTATCGGTCCTTCCGGTTCAGGCAAATCAACGATCCTTCGCTGCATCAACGGCCTGATCCCAATTGATAGCGGAACCATCCGCGTTGGACCTTATCAGGTCCATGAATTGAAAAACGAAAAGGCCATGCGTCCGCTTCGTCATGAAGTGGCAATGGTTTTCCAGCAGTATAATCTTTTTCCCCATAAGACAGCGTTGGAAAACATCATGATGGCACCAATTCAGGTGCTGGGGCATGATCGTGCCGAGGTTGAAAAGCGTGCGCGCAAACTGCTCGACAAAGTGCGCCTTTCCCATAAGGCGGATAGTTATCCAGGCCAGCTTTCAGGTGGTCAGCAGCAGCGTGTAGCAATCGCGCGCGCGCTCGCCATGCAGCCGGAAGTTATTTTGTTCGACGAAGTGACAGCGGCACTTGACCCCGAAACGGTGAAGGATGTTCTGCTGACCATTCGTGAACTTGTCGAAGATGGACTGACTTGTATTCTTGTCACGCATGAAATGAAATTTGCGCGTGAAGTTTCGCATCGCGTCTGCTTCACAGATCATGGGATGATTGTTGAGAGTGGACCCCCAGCACAGATATTTGATAATCCGCAGGACCCACGCACGCGCGAATTCCTGGGGCAGGTTCTCTAACTCTCGCATCGCATCTGAGATCACTTTATTTCAAAAGGACGAGCCTGAAGGCTTGACGTTCAATGTCCCGCTACGACCATATTTATGCTGAGAACTTCAAGGAAGCTCCCTATTGGTGGGAGGCTGCACAGCCTGAAACCAACCTTGATCCACTGCCTGCACGCGTTGATGTTGTCGTGGTCGGGTCCGGATATGCCGGGCTGAATGCGGCCACACATCTGGCCCGCGCCGGACGTTCGGTTGTCGTTCTCGATAGTGAGCAGCTGGGTGCAGGCTGTTCCACGCGTTCCGGCGGCATGGTTTCAAGCGCGCAGAAGCTTGTAGTTGGTGGTGCGATTAATGGCATTGACCCAGCGCTTGTTTCGCGACTGATCGGTGAAAGCAATGAAAGCTTTGACTATCTCAAGACATTGATTGAGAGCGAAAATCTTGATGCAGCGCTGACATTGAAGGGGCGCTTCTTCGGTGCCTATACTGCCCGTGATTATGAGACATTGAAACGGCATGGCGCGCTTCTCAATGAGAAAACCAGCGTTAAAGTGCACCAGATTTCCCGCGAAGAGCAGCGTTCGGTGATAGGTTCAGACTACTATCATGGCGGCATGGTGGTGGACGATTACGGCGGCTTACATCCTGCCATGTTTCACAAAGCCTTGCGGGAGCGTGCGAAGGCTGCCGGAGTGATTTTGCGTTCGCATGCGCGCGCCGGACGCGTGGAAGAAGTCGCAAACGGTGAAAAGATCGTTCCCACTGCACGCGGCTCGATCCGGACAACCAATGTCATTCAGGCAACCAATGGCTATACCGGAAAAGATGCATCTCCTGAGCTTGCCCGACGCCTTGTTCCGGTGAAGAGCTACCAGATCGCAACCGAGCCTCTTCCGGCTGATCTGCTTGCTGAGCTTATTCCGAATGGACGTATGGTTTCGGACACAAGACGCGATCTTATTTACAGCCGCGTTTCGCCGGATGGTACACGGATGCTTTTTGGCTCTCGCCCCGGCGTTTTTGAAATGTCAGAGAAGCAGGCTGCAAAGCGCATTTATGCGCGCATGGTAGCACTCTGGCCGCAACTTGCAGGCGTTAAAATCACCCATTCATGGGTCGGAAGCGTTGCCATGACGGCCGACAAGATTGCGCATATCGGTGAGCGTGACGGTTCGCATTTTGCGGTTGGCTGTAACGGCAATGGTGTCGCGCTGATGACCTATCTTGGCTATCAGCTCGCGCGGAAAATTCTCGGGCAGCAGAATATGCCATCGGCGTTTGACCGTGAGAAATTCATGGCCATTCCGCTTTATTCTGAAAAGCCCTGGTTCCTTCCGGTCTTCACGGGCTGGTATCGCCTGCGTGATTTTATCGACCGTCCGGGTCGGTAAAGCCAGTCAGTCAGACATTGGATAAGTACCATTTTAGTGAGTTCTATAAATGAAGCCGCTTTCTATTCCGGTCGCGCCATTTCTGGGTGATGAAACGCTGCCGAAAGCTGTCGATGTTGTCATTATCGGTGGTGGTATTGTTGGGATTACCACAGCACTTGAACTGACAGAGCGCGGTATCTCGGTTGCAGTATGCGAAAAAGGCGTGATTGCCGGTGAGCAATCAGCCCGCAACTGGGGCTGGACGCGCCAGATGGGGCGTGACGAGCGCGAACTGCCACTCTGCATGCATTCGGTTAATCTATGGTCGCAGATGAATGCGCGTATTGGTCGTGAAACGGGATGGCGACGCACTGGTATCAGCTATCTCTCCTATACCCAGCGTGAACTGAAAGACTGGCTGAACTGGGCCGAGATCGGCAAGCGTCATGGCGTTGACGCCCGCATGCTCACTCCCGCCGAAATAGCTGAGAAAATTCCGGGCAATAATGGCAATCTACTGGGTGTTTTGCACACTGGCACAGATGGCCGTGCTGAACCATGGATCGCAGTACCAGCGATGGCGGAAGCTGCGCGCGAAAAGGGTGCGCATATTTTCACCCATTGTGCGGTACGCGGCGTTGAGACAGCAGCAGGGCGTGTGAGTTCTGTTGTGACAGAGCGCGGCGAAATCCGTTGTCAGGCTGTCGTTCTGGCTGGCGGAATCTGGTCGCGCCTGTTTGCAGGCAATATGGGCATCGATTTCCCGCAGCTTAAAGTGATCGGACCGGTTGCGCGTGTGGATGGCGTTGAAGGTATTACACATATGCCGGTGGGAGCAGGAGATTTTGCTTATCGCAAGCGCCTTGATGGCAGCTTCACCGTTGCTGTGCGCAATTTAAATCTTGCTCCCATTACGCCGGATCATCTGCGACTTTTCACTGAATTTGCGCCGACATATCTGACAACATGGCGCGAACTAAGCCTGCGCTTCAATGCAACCTTCTTTCAGGAGCTTGCAACAAAACGCAAATGGCGTTTGGATGAGCAGACGATCTTCGAACAATGTCGCGTGATGGATCCGCCAGCAAATTCGGGCTTCACCCGCAAGGCTTTACGCAACATGTCGTTGCGTTTTCCGGGCTTTGCGAAGGCGCGTGTTCTCAATGAATGGTCTGGTGTCATTGATGCCACGCCCGATGCAATTCCGGTTATCAGCCCCGTTCATCATATTCCGGGCTTGCATATTGCATCGGGCTTCTCGGGACATGGTTTTGGTATCGGGCCAGGTGCAGGGCAGCTGATGGCTGATCTGATTACCGGCAGCCCGACAAGCGTCGACGCCAAGGTGTTTGACATCAGTCGGCTGCGTCCGCGTTACGCAAAGAAAAACGTGGCATAAACAGCGGACAGGCTGAAAGCTTAAGAACTTTATTATCATCGCTCAAGGAGGAACAGGCATGAGCATACGCAAGCAATCACAGACGTTTTCAGATACTCCGCGCGACTATCAGAACTATATTGATGGTGCTTTTGTACCGGCTGGCAGCGAGTTGATTGAAGTTACCAATCCTGCCACTGGTGCATTGCTTGGCAGGATACCGGAAACAAGCGCCGATGATGTCGATGCGGCGGTGAAGGCCGCGCGTGCTGCGCAGGGCGCTTGGGAAAAGCTGCCCGCCATTGAACGTGCTAACTACCTGCGTAAGATTTCTGCCAAGCTGCGCGAACACCGTGTTGAGCTGGCTGATATTATCGTCAAGGAACAGGGTAAGGTCCGTGGCCTTGCACAAGTTGAGGTCGACTTTACCGCCGACTACATGGATTATATGGCGGAATGGGCGCGCCGGATTGAAGGCGAAGTGCTGACAAGCGACCGTCCGAATGAAACGATGCTGCTGCTGCGCAAGCCGGTTGGTGTGGTTGCGGGTATTCTTCCGTGGAACTTCCCGTTCTTTCTGATCGCACGTAAAATGGCACCTGCTCTGGTGACCGGCAATACGATTGTTATTAAGCCAAGTGAAGAGACGCCGCTTAACGCCTATGTTTTTGCTGAGCTTCTGGCGGAAACTGATCTGCCAAAGGGTGTGTTCAATCTGGTTGGCGGTCGTGGATGCGTCGCTGGCGAAGCACTTGCATCACATCCGGGTGTTGATCTCATCACCTTTACGGGCAGTGTGGCGACAGGCTCGCATATTATGCAGCTCGCTGGCAAAAACCTGACAAAGGTCAATCTTGAACTCGGTGGTAAGGCTCCAGCAATCGTGCTGAAGGATGCCGATCTCGATCTGGCCGCCAAAGCGATCTATGACTCGCGCGTTATCAATACGGGTCAGGTCTGTAACTGTGCTGAGCGTGTTTATGTTGAACGTCCGGTTCACGATGCGTTTGTCGCAAAGCTTCAGACCTTGTTCGAAAATACCCGTTATGGCGATCCATCGGTTGAAGATGATCTGCATATGGGACCGCTTGTTAATCAGGCTGGCCTTGATAAGGTTGCTCAGGCTGTCGATATGGCGCGTGCGCAGGGCGCAACAGTTGTGCTGGGTGGCAAAGTTGCCGATCGCGCTTCCGGTTTCCATTACGAGCCGACGCTGATTACGGGCGCTAAATCTGATATGAACATAATGCGCAAAGAGACCTTTGGTCCGGTGCTGCCGGTTCAGATTGTCGATAGCCTGGATGAGGCAATCGCATTGTCGAATGACTCCGATTATGGTCTGACCTCTTCAATCTACACGCGTGATCTTTCTGCGGCCATGCAGGCTTCGCGTGAGCTGAAGTTCGGCGAAACCTATATCAATCGCGAGAATTTTGAAGCTATGCAGGGCTTCCATGCTGGTCGACGCAAGTCAGGCATTGGCGGCGCTGACGGAAAGCACGGACTTTACGAATTTACTGTAACGCATGTCGTTTACATACAAAGCTGAAAAAGCCTGAAACTCTGAAACAACAGGGCCCGGGAGTTCAAGCGTCCCGGGCTTTTTACGAAAAGTGGCGGGTTTGATTCAAGGAAAAACCATGGAACAGAAACGGACAATCCTGATTTCCGGTGCTAATCGCGGCATCGGTGCTGCGACGGCGCAAGCATTTATGCATGCGGGCTGGAACGTGTCTCTCGGTATAAGAACCTCACACATGCCGGATTGGGCGGATGATGCGACCACACAGGTTCATGCCTATGACGCCAGCAAGCCTGAGACAGCAATGCTCTGGGCAGATGCCGCTGTCAAGCGGTTCGGTCGCATAGATGCTGTAGTTGCCAATGCAGGAATAATGGTTCGCAATTCGGTCATTGATGCAACGGATGATGAATTTACAGCATTGATGGATGTCAACGTCAATGGTCCGCGCTTGTTGGTGAAAGCGTGCTGGGATGAACTTGTGAAGACTGGCAGCGGTCGGGTTGTAGTTGTCGCGTCTCTTTCGGCAAAGCGCGTTAAATCTGCAATTTCCGGTGCTTATTCGGTATCGAAGTTTGCGGCATTGGGGCTTTCACATGCCATCCGACATGCTGGTTTTGACAGAGGTGTGCGCTCGACAGCTGTCTGCCCTGGTTTTGTCGCAACAGATATGGGCACACCGCTTGCATCAGCCTCCGATGAATTGACACGCCCTGAAGATGTTGCAAGCTCAATACTGCATATTGTCAGCCTGCCCAATAGCGCAAGTGTGTCAGAATTCTGGGTGAATAGTCTTTTAGATGATTCCTACTGATTACTTTCTAAAAATGCATTCCTGTCGCTGACAGTTCAACAGTTTATCTTGCGCCTGATTGATTACGATGACCGATAATGTCCATAGCAGAAGTCAGATGGACATTGCACAATATGATCCTGCTGTACTTTGTCGTCCGGCATGGAAAGCTACACATAGGTTTGGTGTCAAAAAACTGAAACAATCAGAGATTTAAGAAATTCGGCTCTTTCTGGAAGAAAGCGCACTGGACGACGCTCACAATAGCCGCTCTCTATTTCGACTTCTTGCACGCCGTTAGTCAGCTACCCACCCCATGCAGGTCAATATGAACGCTAGTTTGACGCGACCACATATGGCAAAATTCACCTTTTACCATATGTGGTATTGTCATAAATGCGTCAAAAAACCTAATAACAATCAATTACTTACAATGACACTCGATATAGCTCTCTCAAGAGCGGGAAAATCAGGAACATCCCGTGCCTCTCTGTCAACGATTAAGTGCGAAATTTCCTCAATTGAACAAAAAACCGAACGCGCTGGCGCGCTAATTTTGGAATGATCCGCTAGGATTATCGTCTTCGCCGAATTACGGACCATGGCGCGTGCGATTTCGGCCCCGTGGATGAAATGGTTCATTGCCCCTCGCTCTGGATCAATGCCCCAAGGTGCCAACAACGCCACATCAGCACGATAGCGATATATGTCGTTGATGGTTGATGCACCCCAGGTTTCGAGCGGGTCTTGGCGCACATCTCCAGATAGCAAATGCACCTTATAACGATGGTAGGAATCGCTTTCTTTTCCCGAGAGCAAACGTGCTACGTCGATCGAATTGGTCAGGATATTGAGCCCCGAAAGACCATGATAATTGGCCAGCACCTCCGCCATCACCGTCGTTGTGGTGCCAGCATCAATGAACACTGTCATTTCATTTGAAAGCAGATTGAGAGCCTCCATCGCAATGGCTTGCTTTTCAAGCAGCCGTTGGTGGACGCGTACATGAAAGTCTGTGTCTTCCTTTGCAAGCGGTACAGCACCACCGCGAACACGCTTCAATTTTCCTGCCTGCTCAAGCTCCATGAGATCGCGACGGATGGTTTCGCGCGAGACGCCAATTTCCTCGGTGATCTGGTCAATCGAGACACGGCCAAAAGCCGTGAGATAATCCACGATCTTCTTATGACGTTCGTCCTGCCACATGATCCAATCCACTCATTTCTTCGGCGCATCAAAAAACACAAAAAAACACATACGCCAACTATTGCCACATTTTTTATTTGTTGCTAGCTTTATTTAAGAGAAGTTGGGGAAATAATTATGTCAACGTCAGAAATAGATCACCTTGTCCGTTTCGCAGCTGCTTTAGCAGACATAGCACGCGAAACATTGGCTGTTGAACTGACGAGAAACGAGAACACAGTTTCTGATATTGAGGTGAAACCTGATCGCAGCTTGGTCACGAAGTACGACCGCGCCATAGAACACCGTCTGCGTGCAGAAATTCGTAAACACTATCCACATCACGGTATTATTGGTGAAGAAGAAGGCAGCGTCGGTGAACATGCAACGCATGTATGGGTTCTTGATCCAATCGACGGTACAGCCCCTTTCATTGTAGGCATTCCCGTCTGGGGAACACTCATTGCACTCGCAATTGATGGCGTACCGCAGGTTGGCGTGATTGATAATCCTGTACTCGATACACGATGGATAGGTGCAACAGGGCAAGCAACGGTGCTCAATGGCCGAGCCGCACGTTGCCGTCCATGTGCCAGCATCGAAACGGCTCTGATGACCAACTCTAACCAAGACTACATGTCAGTGGATCAGTTGCCTGCTCTTAACGCACTGCGCCGCCAAACCGCCAATCGCGTATACGGCGGCGCATGCCTGAACTACGGCAGACTCGCTGAAGGACGCACAGATCTCGCAATCGACGCTGGGCAGCAGATTTATGACTTCGCTCCCTATCGTCCGATTATCGAAGGTGCGGGTGGAAAAATTACGGACTGGAATGGCCAACCTCTAACTTTATCAAGCAACGGAACCATTCTTGCTGCAGGTGACGAGCGTTGTCATGAACAGGCACTGGAACTCGTCGAATCCAGCCTGAAAGAGGTTAACGCAGCTGCATAATCCACCAGCATTTCAAGCTGATAATTATAATGAAAATGGGAACTCAAATATGGGCATTAAAATTCAAACCCTTGATGTGACTTATGGGGAAGAAAACGTCATCTCCCAATTGTCGCTAGACATTCCGCAGGGTTGTTTTTTTACTCTTTTAGGTCCATCCGGCTGTGGCAAGACAACATTACTCCGCACCATTGCCGGGTTTGTAGCAGCGTCCAACGGCTCAATCCGCTTCGGTGATACAGACGTTACCAACCTACCACCACATAAGCGCAATATCGGGATGGTTTTTCAGGATTACGCGCTATTTCCAGATAAAACAGTTCAGCAGAACGTTGCTTACGGCCTGAGCGCGCGTGGTGAAAAAGGTGAAAGCGCCAAAGCTAAAATTGGCCAAGCACTTGAACGTGTTGGCCTAAGTCATCTCGCGCAGCGTCATCCGGCTGCATTATCAGGTGGCCAGCGCCAGCGTGTGGCCCTCGCCCGCGCGCTCGTCATCAAGCCAGCCGTTCTTTTAATGGATGAACCGCTGTCAAACTTGGATGCCAAGCTTCGCATCCAAATCCGCGAGACAATTTGCGAGCTACAGCGCGAAGATAACATCACTACCGTATTTGTTACACATGACCAGGAAGAAGCACTGGCTATGTCGGATCGCATCGGCGTCATGAACCGTGGTGCGCTTGAACAAATTGGAACGCCCAAACAAATTTATACGACACCGCGTACCAGCTATGTGGCTGACTTTGTCGGCTCGGCCAACTGTCTTCCGGTCGATGTGCGATCCTCACAAAATGACTATGCTGCTGTCTCGGTTGGTACGCAGATAATCAATGCAACTGACCAGCGCACCGACAAATCAGGCCAAAGCGGCATCCTCATTCTTCGGCCCGAAAATCTACATATCTCTACAACACGCCCAGATGGCCAGCAGGCAATCTCCGGCGTGATCCGCAGTCGTCAATACCTCGGCACCAAAACAAGTTATCGGCTCGATATTTCTGACAATCAGCAACTCGTTGCCGAATTGCATGGTCCGAACCACGATGCCTTCGGGTTGGGTGATCAGATCCATGTAACGGTAAATCCGGATCAGGCACTGGTGATTGCATCATGAAAAAATCACTACAAACACTCTGGTTCTGGTTAAGCCTGCTAGCTCTGGCACTGTTATGTGTCTTTATTCTGTATCCTCTACTAACCATTCTCAGTGCCAGTTTCGTAGGCGAAGGCCCGAATGGCTGGATGCGTCTCTTAGAAAATCCACGCTATATCGCAGCAATACAGAACACACTTATACTGGCCTCCGTCGTCACAATATTCTGCACTATAATTGGTGTTCCGTTAGCATATGTGACAGCTCGCTATAGCTTTCCGGGCAAATGGCTCATCGCTCTTTTGCCATTGATTACGCTGGTACTGCCTGAAGTCATTGCAGCCCAAACCTGGCTCATGATGTTGGGTAACAACGGTTTAGTGACGAGGTTTCTGAAGGGTTACGGCATTCTCTTACCAAGCTTCTATGGCTGGTTCGGCCTCATCGTCTCCATGAGCTTCATCTATTACACCTACATCTACATTGGTGTTGTCGCAGCAATTGGAAAGTTCGATGTGCAGCTCGAAGAAGCCGCTCAATCCCTAGGAACAAGCCCAGCAAAATCCCGCTTGCGCGTCATGTTACCGGTCATTTTGCCGACAGTTCTTGCCTCGGCCCTGCTTGTTTTCACAATGGTCGTCGGAAACTTTGCAATCTCGATGATCTTGAGCCACCGACTGCCATTACTTTCGGTTGTCACCTATCAGGCAGCAGTCGCAGAAGGCGCGAGCGACATCACCATGCAGTCGACACTTGCCAGCGTCTCAGTGCTAATCGTGATGCTCGTACTGTTTTGTAACCGGTTCGTGGTGTCACGTGGACGTTTCGAAATCGTGCAGGGACGCGGAGCGAAGCCTGTTCCATTGCGAGGATTAAAAGGGCTACTGGTCGCGGTAAGTGCAGGATTTATCGTTATCGTATCACTATTGCCACTTTGCGTAATCGTCGTTGGCGCTTTCACCGCATCGCGTGGGCCTGTGATGCAATGGGGCAATTGGACATTTTCAAACATCGCTCGCGTCTTTGTCACCGCCCCTCAGCCACTCGTGAACTCCCTCACCTATGCAGCAACGGCTACGTTAATATCGATCATCTTTAGCGCCGTAGTCAGTTATCTGGTCGTGAAAAAACCAAATCTGATCACTCCAGTAATTGATTACATATCAGCCATCCCACTTGCCTTGTCTGGCACGGTTTTGGGTGTTGGCCTGCTGGCAACGTTCCATGGCGGCTGGCTACCATTATCTGGCACAGCGATGATCATTGTTTTGGCCTATGTTGTACGCCGGATGCCGTTCGGTATGCGCAACTCACAGGCTATTTTGCAGAACATTCCAAATTCGATTGAGGAAGCATCAATCAGCCTCGGTGTTCCGCCAGTACGATCCTTTTTCAAAGTTGTACTTCCTATGATGTTGCCGGCCATTGCTTCCGCTGCAATCCTGACATGGACAACAACGGTAGCTGAACTATCAGCGTCCATTCTGGTCTATTCCGGCGGGCGGGAAACACTACCAATTCAGGTTTTCCGACTGCTTGATTCCGGCCTCATGGCTTATGCGTCAGCCTATGGTCTGGTGTTGGTAACTGTCATTCTCGTACCAATCATCATCGCCACCAAACTGTTCCGGATCGATGTTTTTGCTTCAAAATAAACCGACGAAGCAGGTCAACTGCTCAATAACTTCATCAAATGCGAGGAAACTATGAAACTATCTTCTTATCTCTTAGCCGGTTCTATGTCGCTTGGCCTCACCTTGCCTGCATTGGCAAGTGACCCTGTTCTCTACACATCAAACCCTGTTCAGGCCTATGAAGCCGTTCAGGCCGTTGTGAAAGAGAAGACCGGGCAAAACCTCGGCGTGATCACCGGAGGTTCCGGTGTTTTGCTGCGACGCGCAGAAGCAGAGGCATCAGCACCTCAAAGTGACATTTTCTGGTCTTCATCCGCCAACACCCTCGGCGCTTATGAAAAACTGTTTGAGCCTTATAAGGCATCAGCACTCGAAGCTATTCCACAAAACCTGCATTACAGTGGCGATCTATTTATTCCTGCTAATGTTCACCTGGTGACAATGTTAGTAAACTCCGATCAGTTACAACGCAATTCAGCTCCAAAAACATGGGCTGATCTGGCCAAACCAGAATGGAAAGGCAAGATTATCATGCCTGATCCTGTCAACAGCTCGACTGGTTACACCATTGCATGGGGTCTTTCAAAACTGCTTGATGAAGACACGTTTAAGGCTGTTGCAGCCAATATTGTGACATCAGGTGCGGCATCCAATGTGCCCAAAGGCACAGCAATGGGAGAATACACGATTGGCCTCACGTTTGAAGCCACGGCCTATCCTTACATCGACGGCGGGCAAGAAGAATTATCGCTGGTGTATCCATCAGAAGGCACATTCATGACGCCTGAATTCGCAGGTCTGTTCAAGAATGCCCCCAGCGGCGAGAATGCTAAGAAAGCGCTCGACAGCTTGCTTTCAAAGGAAGCACAAATTGAGCTCTTGAAGGTCGCATTCCGTCGCCCAAGCCGCAACGATATCAAAGTATCTGAATTCGTTGAACTCCCGGAGCTAGCCGAGGTGAAAGTTTTTGAGCTTGATGAGGCCGACGCTGCCAAAAACCGCGACGCATTTCTAGCCGAATGGGCCAAGTTGCCTAAAGCTGGTGATCTACCGCAGTAGAAAATCTTAATCAAAAAAGCTGCCCTACCCACCGATCTCATACGAATATGTAAGTAAGTGGGAGGGCAGCGAAGACATGCCCTTCGTTCAAAATTTTGTGCTTTTGGGCGTCAGTTTTCCATCAATAATATTTGATACATGATCCGCAGCATCTCGTATAGGATCTGGTGCTAAATGTGCATACCTCTGAGTTGTTTGCGACTGACTATGGCCTAACAATTTCCCCACTAAGTATAGGCTTTGTCCCGTTGAAACGGCCGTACTTGCGAAATTATGTCGAAGATCATGGATACGCAGGTCATGCAAATCTGCTTCGCAACGAATGTCATTCCATATCTTTTGAATACTGATTGGCTTATCCCCTCCCACTGATGAAGGGAAAATCAGTGGTGAGCCAGCGACTTTTGGGAGCGATTTTATCAATGATAATGCACTGTCACCTAGGTGCACTACTTTTTGGCCAGTTTTACTATCTGGTAATTTCGCTATTCGGCGTTCGAAATCAATCCCATGACCATTGCAGAGTTAGCGCCTCGTTCCTTCTACATCCCGTCATGGAGAGGAACCTTATCGCGGCTACAGCAAATATGCTTACCCCCTTCTTTTCCGCTGAATCGAGAGCTTTTCCCAGTCGGTCCAATTCCTCAGGAGTTAAGTACCTATCATGAGTTTTTAGCTTAAACTACTTCGTGCCCAAGGCTGGATTATCAGCACGATATCCATTCTCAACAGCAAACGTCAACATTGACGATAACAAGCCTAACGTCCGATTAGCAGCTCCCTTCCCACCGGTAACTCGGGCTAGCCCTATGGCCTTCGTTTTGACTCTTGCCGCGGTTTTGCCGGTAGCAACGTCGTTGATGAATTTTTGAATATCCACTCGATGAATGTCTTTTACTTTAATTCGCCCGAATAATGGCGCTATGTGCCAAGCCATCAGCCCCTTTTCATTTGCAACGGTAACAGGCTTTTTATGAGCGCAAGCGATTTCCCAATAGATATTACCCAGCTCTTCGATGGTAATGTCATTGCGACGCGACCGTTTCTCTTCGTACGGATCAACTCCTTTAACAATTTCCCCAAGCAGGCGTTTTGCTTCGTCACGAGTTGCATCCGCGGACCATGGGGCTCCAAAAGCTCCGATCGTAAATCGCTTTAAACTTCCGTTAAGGCGGGATTGGAGAACAAATATCTTTTTTCCAGCTGGTGTAACTTTAACGCCAAATCCTTTGAGCTCGTCATCCCAATGAAGAACATCTTTGCTGATTGGTTCGATTCCATCGACGTTGCGCTTTGTTAGTTTCATTACTTTGCCCTGATTGCTAGCAATCAAATAGCAATCAATTGAACGGGAATTGCAAGGATTTATGATGATGCAGGAGGACGTTGATTATCGCTAACTAACTGTTTTCGTTATCACCAGTGACATACAGAGAAATACAGTGATCATGCGCTGCACTTTTCGTAATGATGGGGTCAGCAGTTCGAGTCTGCTAAGCGGCACCACTTTTCAAAACAAAACCAATGCAGTAGCTTAGATAAAGTTTATTGGTATTCATTGTTGTGTTTCGCGGAACCATTTCGGGGTAACGCAATCGATGCATCATTTATGGAACCATCCCCAAATCTTAAGGCTGTTTTCGTATAGCGATGCGATACCGACTATGACAGCGAGAATGGTTATAGCGAGCCACTTCATGACATGCCCCATGGTTCGCACTGTCGCGTAAAAGTTAATAGCATCTTCTAGATTGTCGATGTCGTCATCATCAAGCTTGGAAAGGAATGATTTGGTGCGCTCAGGTAATTCCACCATTTTGTGAGCGGTAGGAACTTCATTATCCATTGGCGTCATGCCTTCCACCCGCACAGCTTCGCACCCTTCTCATTGTGTGCGAGCATGGCATATACTTCCTGATTGGTCATTGTGGACAATATGGAGGCCGACGGAAGCAACAGACTTGCGACGAGACAGAACGAGCCTTGCGGACTGGCGCAAGCTGATAATGCAACGAATACTGCCAGCGTAATCACCTTGACCATTTTGACAGCCTTTCGCGGTTCTTGTCTGGCTCGCGACCCGATACGGCGGCGTCTATCTCATCAGCCACAGAGCGGGCGGTGGCACTTTCGTTTGTCTGCCTCGTCTTCTCTACGCCTTTGCCGTCAGCGCGCCCCTTGAGATACAGACCAAATGCCCCGCCAATAGCGAGGACAACATAAGCCACCCATTCATTTGAAGCGGCGACAAGGCCAATAATTGCTTCAAGCATGATCTGTTTCTCCTACCTTGTATCGCAGAAGGCGGGACTTATTGTTTATGCGGCCGCGATCAATCAGCCACCAGCCGAAGACAATCAAATTGATAACGATGCCGATATGTGCATCAGCGCCAGCATCATCGATGCCAGCCGCATGTAACCAGCCCCCCCCTGCAACTTGAAGTATCTGCCGTATGACCGGGATGAACAGAGCAATGTCCATCACTTGCCCTTTACAAAGAATGTAAAGATTACGTTGAAGAAGTTGGCCCAGAAGCTGGTTGCTGGTTTCGAAACCGGAATATCGGTTTCTGGCACAGCGGGTGACGTTGTATTACCAGTCTCCTTCACCTGATCGAGAGTGTTTTCAATCTTGGTAGGCGTGACCAGTGCCTTATTCAGCGGGCCGCCGATGTAGTAGCTCTGACCGCGTGTCAGATCGCGGTGTGCGCCCTTGGTTGCGACCAGAACCGGGAATGACGCCTACTCCTGCGCAAGCCGCTTGCCGAACTTAGTGCGGCTGATCTTTCCGGCGATGAAATCGTTATGCCCGCGACGAATGAGCAAGTGATAGCCGAGGCGATCCTGCAAGTCTGGATCAAACACCTGCGTACCTCGCAAGCCAAGCTCCTGAGCCAACCATTGCAATGTGGCTTTCATGAACTGGTAGCGACCAGACGCGGACGACTTAAAGCGCTTAGTGAATGAGGCCTGCGCGTCAATCAGCTCGCCAAGCGTCATACTTGTGACCTGTTTGGGCAGCTTGTTTTGATTATGACCATAGATCACGTCATATGATGCAAGCCCTGTGCTGCCAACTTCCGTCTGTGCGATGAAGTCAAGTAAGAGGGCTGCTCCGGCTGGTACGGTTCGATCCATGATGTTTCCTTCGTCAAATGGAAATCTACAGCCGCCCCGAAGGACGGCTGTAGATTTCCATTTGAAGGGCGAAAGACTGAGGGACTTGCTATCCAATATCTTTATCGCGAGGAATCGGACCCCACTGGCCTGTTTTTGTAAGGTTCATCCAAGCGCCTATTGAATTGCGCTTTGTACGGCTCACTAGCCTTATGGACTCACGCCAGATTAGCTTAGCAAATGAGGGACGGCTTTTACGAGGCCTGTTTCCTCCAATGGTACTTTGCAAACCTGACTGCCAGCATATAGCTGGTGTAATCTGATAAATATTCAGCTGGTTAAACGGGCCATCATCTGGATCAAAAAGAAAATGATCAACAGGGGCTGGTACTTTGTCCATCAGTTTGATCAGACGTTGTGCAGCTATTCGAGAAATGATGTATCCGCCAGTTTGTAAATGCCGCGATAATAAACGCGTTACTGCGTACGGGCCTTCTGTCGAAACGGGTCGAGAAATAAGCACCTCGTAACCGTACGCATCAATTTTCACAATTTCGGCCTCCGTAGGAATCCACTTATATGATGATAAAAGCCGTGCAGCGCCATTGCTAAATGTCACATCATCTTCAAAAATGGCGGTGAACTCGTCTTCGCTTTCAGCGGCTTTCGCAATGCATCTGCGATGCGATAGGAAACAGCCTATCTCGGTAGGACCAAGAGGAATTGGCCAGTTTTTGCTTAGCTTAATACATGATGCTAATTCCGCTTCGGACAACGCCCGCCCATCAACAGCCTCAACTCTTTCAAACCGCAGGCCATGCTTTTCAAATTGAGCAGCCATAAATTCGAGCCTATCCCGGCTGCGATCTAGATTAATGAGATAGCAATTCATTGAAGCCCCTTTTCGTGGTCTTCAAATAAGGGGCTTCAAAGTTTTAGTCAATTACGCGAGTTGCCCTGTCGGTATCCATAAAGCGTCGATTTCGTCGGGTGGCAGACCAAACATGGCCCCGAAAATATCTACCCAGGGATTAATTCGCTCCGCATACTGTCCATGATCGAAGAAGTCCTTGGCTTCTTCTCTCAAATCGCGATCTGCGATCAACTCGATCTTTGCGTAGATATCTTCCGCATAGATACCGTCTGGAACAGCTTCTGTTCGAACGACCCGCAACTTTGCCATTAAGGTCAGGCGCTGGAGATAAACAAACTTTACCGCACTTTTCAGATCGGTCAATGTAGTTGGGTCGTTTGCCTTCAGCCGCTCAAACTCGCGTCGGCTGGTAATCTAGAAGCGAAGCGTGTCCATGAACTGCGGATAATGTCGTTGCAGGATACGAAACAGTTTCACCAAATCACCGGAGCGATCATTGATGAGCTCGGCCCGTGGTGCTGATGTTCGCGTGAATAACACGCCATCATCTCAGCGAAACAACACATATGGCAAAAGTCAGAATTTGTCGTATGTCTACTCGAGATCTAAGAATCTATTTTCATGCAATCATAGAACCCGTTTTCTCATGTGCTTTTAACTATCATGATCGGTTAAAGCTCTCGATAATTACTATGGACATTGTGGGATTCACGAGCGTTAAAACATCTATACGACAAATTCCTTACGGGGGCGCCAAACATGCCATTCCATCTAACATGTTAGTCAAATATTTTTTAACAATCAATTATATTGACTCCATCGATTAGCTCTTGATAAAGAAGCGTAGAGCTGTGGAGGAGCTTGTCTCATCGGCGGCACAATATGTAGCTGATGGAGACCTCAAGCATGTTTAAAACAAATCAACTCAAGGCTCGCCTATTGGCGGGAGAGGTCGCATTCGGTTGCTGGGTGGCTGGCGGATCTGTTACCGCTGCCGAAGTTCTGGGCCATATCGGATTTGACTTCCTCCTTCTTGATCACGAGCATGGTGTCGGCGATGCTGCCACAATCGTTGATGAGCTGCGCGCCGTTGCAGGCACCCCAACGCCCGCGATTGTCCGTGTTCCGTGGAACGACCATGTTTATCTGAAGCGCATTCTCGATGCTGGCGTTCAATCGGTCATGATCCCATCCGTGGAGAATGTTGAAGAGGCTCGCTCTGCGATCGCTGGCTGCTATTACCCACCACATGGACGCCGTGGTTATGCGGCAGGCGTAGTGCGCGCCTCGACCTATGGCCTTGTTCCAGACTACATTCATAAGGCAAATGAGAACCTTCTGACAATTTGTCAGGTCGAGTCGGCGGCAGCTGTCGAACAGATTGACGCTATCTGTGCAATTGAAGGTCTTGATTGCGTCTTCATCGGCGTTAACGATCTGGCCGGATCAATCGGCAAGCTGGAACAGACGGATGATCCGGCAGTTCGTGCGCTGGTCAAGAAGGCCGAAGATGCCATTTTGCGTTCCGGAAAAATCATGGGGACTGTTCCTAACGCAGGTGCCTCAGTCGCAGATCTGGTTGAACGCGGATACCGTATCATCGCAGGACCCCATGACATCGCTCTTCTACGCGACGCAGCAAAAAGTGCTCTGGATGCATATAAAGGTATCAAGAGCTCATCTGCGTCCCAGGCAAGCGATCAGAAACTGCGCGCGTATTGATGACGATATGACGCCATTAGGCGGCACTCGGAATCTGCAAACATCACTGTCATATCTCTGAAAGACTACCCCATGTCCATCCAACGTCTTGCGCCGCGCATGAGCGTCATCGGCGCCTCTCCGACCGCCGAAATTTCCAATAAAGTCCGCGCTTTGCGTGCAGCAGGTTTCGACGTCGTAAACCTCGGTGAAGGTGAACTCGATTTCGCTACGCCAAAAGCCATCGCCGATGCGGGCATGGAAGCCATTCGCAATGGCGAAACAAAGTACACCGCCGTATCAGGCACAGCAGCTCTCAAGGCGGCAATAATTCATAAGTTCAAGTCGGAAAACAACCTGACTTATGAACCAAATCAAATCATCGCTGGTGCAGGTGCAAAGCAGCTGATTTTCAATGCGTTCTTCGCAACTCTGGATGACGGTGATGAAGTTATCATCCCGGCACCTTACTGGGTTTCTTACCCTGATATGATCCGTCTTGCTGGTGGCGTACCGGTTTCCGTCGCAACAAAGCGCAGCAACCGCTGGATCTTGCAGCCAGAAGAACTCGAAGCTGCCATTACCCCTAAAACCCGATGGGTTATTCTGAACTCGCCAAGCAATCCAACTGGTGCTGTTTACTCCAAGGATGAACTCAAAGCGTTAACTGATGTGCTTCTGCGCCATCCAAATGTACTTGTTATGGCCGATGACATTTATGAACATGTTATCTATCAAGGCACTTTTGAAACGCCAGCGGCTGTAGAGCCAGCCCTTTATGATCGCACACTGACGATCAACGGCGTATCAAAAGGCTTCTCCATGACTGGCTGGCGGCTGGGCTATTCCGGCGGTCCTGCCTGGTTGGTTTCGGCAATGGAAATGTTGCAGTCCCAGAGCACCGCGCACCCATCATCCGTCAGTCAGGGAGCCGCAGTCGTGGCGCTCAATGGCGGTCATGATTTCATGCCAGAGTGGCTTCACATTCTGGGTGAACGCCGCGCAATCGCAATGGACATGATCGCTAAGGCTGATGGCCTTGAAGCCGATGCCCCGGAAGGCGCGTTTTATGTTTTTGCAGATTGCTCAGCACTGTTCGGTCGTAAAACAGCAGACGGCAAGGTAATCACAAGCGATCTCGACGTTGCGTCTTACCTTCTGGATGAAGCCCATGTCGGCGTTGTTCATGGCGATGCTTTTGGCATGCCGGGCCACATCCGTTTTGCATATGCAGTAGCAACTGAAACCCTGCGTGGGGCGTGTGAACGCGTCGTCGCGGCAGTCAATAAGCTCCAGAAATAACATCTTCAAATTTTCAACAGGCGGTTCTGCACTGTCTGTTGAAGGACCTTCTCAACTTAAATTGGCTCTTTGAGCCAGATAAACAGGGTGAAACAATGAAAAAGGTTCTACTTAGCACTGTAATGGGAATGATTGCCGCGACAGCTGCAACGTCCATGTCTTCAGCATCCACTTTGTCGGATGTGAAGACACGTGGCGTTTTGCATTGCGGCGTCAACAGCGGGCTTGCTGGTTTTGCGGCACCCAATGACAAAGGCGAATGGTCCGGTTTTTCCGTCGATTATTGTAAAGCGGTAGCAGCTGCTGTCTTGGGCGATGCGACAAAGGTAAAGTACATTCCTTTGACCTCTAAAGAACGCACACCTGCGCTCCAGTCTGGCGAAGTAGACCTGCTCTCGCGTGAAACCACCTGGACAATCAGCCGCGATACAGCACTTGGTTTCAACTTCCGCCCCGTCAATTTCTATGATGGTCAGGGCTTCATGGTCCGCAAAGACCTTGGCGTGAAATCGGCGCTCGATCTGGATGGCGCTTCGGTCTGCTTGCAGACTGGAACCACCACTGAAATGAATGTGGCGGATTACTTCCGCGCCAATAAAATCAACTATGAGCCAATCGTTTTCGAAAAGCAGGAAGAAGTCGACGGTGCTTATGCAGCAGGCCGCTGCGATGTTTACACGACCGACCAATCGGCGCTGTACTCGCTGCGTTTGGCTTTGAAAGATCCCGACAACCACGTAATTCTGCCAGAAATCATCTCGAAAGAACCACTTGGCCTTGTTGTTCGCCATGGTGATGATCAGTGGTTCGACATTGTAAGCTGGGTTCACTACGCTCTGATCAACGCTGAAGAATTCGGCATTACACAGGCCAACGTCGAGGAAATGAAGCAGTCTGTAAATCCGGATATTCAGCGTTTCCTTGGCGTTGAAACTGGTAACAAGATCGGTGCAGATCTTGGCCTCGACAATGGATGGTCTGAGAGCACGATCAAAAGCGTAGGCAATTACGGCGAAATCTTCGAACGTAATCTTGGCAAAGATAGTCCGCTGAAAATTGATCGTGGCCTGAACCAATTGTGGAACAAGGGCGGCATCCAGTATGCCCCACCTGTTCGCTAAGAAACGCACCACCACATCAGGAAGAGCGCCAATGCGCTCTTCCTCCTATCTGCCTGGCATAGATTTGGGGTCCTTCCACCAAAACTTATTCAGGACGCGCCTGACTTTGGGAGGGAGTTAATCCATGGCTGAAAACGTCATGACTAAAGACGTTGGTCCAGACAAAAAACTGCGCTCCATGAACGATCCAAAATTTCGGGGCCAACTATTCCAGATAGCTGTGCTCATCTGTCTTGTTGCGGCAGCATATTGGATTGTCTCAAACACGATTGCAAACTTGCAGCGCGCGAACATTGCATCCGGTTTTGGCTTTCTCGAAGGTCGCGCAGGCTTCGATATCTCACAGGCATTAATACCATTTTCAAGCGACTCCACTTATGGACGCGCGCTTCTTGTGGGTTTTCTCAATACGCTGCTGGTGGCTGCCACCGGCATTGTCGCCGCAACTATTCTGGGCTTTTTGATTGGAATTGGACGACTATCCAACAATTGGCTGATCGCAAAATTATGCACAGTATATGTTGAGGTGTTCCGTAATATTCCGCCACTACTGATCGTCTTCTTCTGGTATGTCGGCGTCATTTCGATCCTGCCACAGATCCGGCAGTCGATTGAACTCCCTTTCTCAGTTTTCATCAACAATCGCGGCATTTCATTTCCGAAGCCCGACTTTGGTGGTGCCGGCGCCTGGGTTTTCACCGCTTTCATCATCGCTATTCTGGCTAGTATTGCGATTGGATTTTACTCGCGCAACAAACAGGCTGCGACGGGCAAGCGTTTGCCTGTTCTTTGGATAACAGTGGCTTTACTCCTTGCCTTGCCAACGCTCACAATGCTTATAGGAGGCGGAGCACTGTCTTTTGAGCTGCCGGAACTTGGGCGCTTTCGCCTCCAAGGCGGCATGACTCTTGGACCAGAATTTTTGTCGCTGTTCCTGTCCCTATCTTTTTATACTGCCGCATACATTGCTGAGATTGTTAGGTCCGGTATCGTTGGAATTAGCAAAGGCCAGACAGAAGCTGCACATGCATTGGGACTTTCTCCCTCGCTGACTACTCGTCTTGTTGTTATACCCCAAGCTATGCGGATCATCATTCCTCCGCTCACAAGCCAATATCTCAACCTGATGAAAGATTCCTCACTCGCCATTGCTGTTGGCTATGCCGATATCGTCTCTATCGGCGGAACAATCATGAACCAGACGGGACAGGCAATCGAAGTCATTACAATATGGGCAATCGTATTCGTATCGCTGAGCCTGACGGCTTCTGCCTTCATGAACTGGTTCAACACAAAAGTGGCGCTGAAGGAGCGGTAAAATGAGCGATACACATTTCATCCGCAAGGAAATGCACCCTGCTCTTCCTGCACCAGGAACTCGAACTGGTGCGCTGGCATGGGCCAGACGCTCATTATTTGGCAGTCTAAAAGACAGCATTTTCACCATTTTGGCTCTGCTTCTCATCGGATGGCTGCTACCGCCAGCAGTGAAATGGCTTTTCATTGACGCATCATGGACAGGCAGCGGTCGCGAAGCCTGTTCGACCATCGCCCAAGGCGGCATGCAGCCAGATGGTTGGTCCGGCGCATGCTGGGCATTCGTTAATGCAAAAATGGATCAGTTCATTTTCGGGCGCTATCCAATGGATGAGCGCTGGCGGCCAATTTCCGTTTTTGTACTCTTCACAATGCTTCTAGTTCCACTGTTGCTATCAAAAGTAGGACACAAGGCGCTAAATGCGGCTCTTATGTTCCTGTTATTGCCGGTAATTTCAGTCATCCTGCTTATTGGTGGAATTTTCGGCTTGCCCTATGTCGAGACATCGCTCTGGGGCGGGTTGCTCGTTACGCTGACGCTTTCATTTGTTGGCATTTCCGTATCACTACCACTTGGCGTCTTGCTCGCATTGGGTCGCAGATCCGAATTGCCAGTAATCCGTAAGCTTTCAACAGCGTTTATAGAACTGGTACGCGGCATTCCATTGCTAGCCGTATTGTTCATGGCAAGTGTGGTTTTGCCACTGTTCCTTCCACAAAGCTTTACAGTTGATAAATTCATTCGCGCACTGATCGGCGTCTCGCTTTTCGCATCCGCTTATATGGCTGAAGTGGTGCGCGGTGGCCTTCAGGCAATGCCTAAAGGTCAATATGAAGGTGCTGATGCTCTCGGTTTGACCTATTGGCAGAAAATGATCCTCGTCGTTCTTCCTCAAGCCTTAAAACTCGTAATCCCCGGTATCGTAAACACCTTCATCGGCTTGTTCAAAGATACATCGCTCGTCACAATTATTGCAATGTTCGACCTGCTCGGGATTGTTCGCCTCAATTTCTCAGACGCCAACTGGGCCTCACCAGTGACTCCCGTAACCGGATTAATCTTTGCGGGCTTCGTTTTCTGGATTTTCTGTTTCGCCATGTCGCGATACTCTATATTCATGGAACGACGGCTCGACACGGGTCACAAACGATAAGAATAAAGGGAATAATTTAAATGAGTGCACAAAGCGCCCTCCCGCAATCTGAGCCTGGTGTCGACATCGACCGTTCAAAACTGGAAGTCTCGAAGACCGAAGTGGCTATCGAGATCAAGAACATGCACAAGTGGTATGGCGAGTTCCACGTGCTGCGTGATATTAATCTGAAAGTCATGCGTGGCGAACGCATCGTCGTTGCTGGCCCTTCAGGCTCCGGCAAATCAACGATGATCCGTTGCGTCAACCGTCTGGAAGAACACCAGAAAGGGCAAATCATCGTTGATGGCATTGAGCTCACCAATGATTTGAAGAAGATTGATGAAGTGCGTCGCGAAGTCGGGATGGTGTTTCAGCACTTCAACCTCTTCCCGCATCTGACCATTCTGGAGAATTGCACGCTGGCCCCTATCTGGGTGCGTAAAATGCCAAAGAAGCAGGCCGAAGAAGTGGCCATGCATTATCTGAAGCGCGTGAAAATTCCGGAACAGGCCAATAAATATCCGGGCCAGCTTTCCGGTGGCCAGCAGCAGCGTGTGGCAATTGCCCGTGCGCTGTGCATGAACCCGAAAGTGATGTTGTTTGACGAGCCGACTTCAGCACTTGACCCGGAAATGGTCAAGGAAGTGCTTGATACCATGGTCAGCCTTGCTGATGAAGGCATGACCATGATCTGCGTGACGCATGAAATGGGCTTTGCCCGTCAGGTTGCAAACCGCGTGATCTTTATGGATCAGGGCCAGATTGTCGAAGAGAATGCGCCAGCCGAGTTTTTCGACAACCCGCAGCACGAGCGCACCAAACTCTTCTTGAGTCAAATTCTCCATTAGAGCCGGAGTATCAGACACATAAAAAGCGCGGCACGATTGTGTTAAACTGCCGCGCTTACAACAAACTCTTGCAATTTTGATCATCCAAGTACTCAATAATATTTCACTGATGAATCAGTTATAAGTTAGGAATTTTGAATGACGCCGTTAGGCCAACCTCGCGCAGGTGGAAAAGAAGTCATTAAGCAGCGCGAGCTTGCCTATAGCAGCATCATCGACAAGCTTCTGGCACGGGAATTTTTGCCTGGGCAATTTTTATCGCAACGACAACTTGTCGAAAGCACTGGACTACCGCTTGGACCAATCCGTGAAATCATTCCCCGGCTGGAATCCGAAGGTCTATTGACAGCGTTGCCACAGCGCGGAATTCAAATTGCACATGTGGATCTCAATCTTATCCGTGAGGCGTTTCAGTTTCGCCTGGTAATGGAAAAAGAGGCTGTACAACTTTTCACGCGCAACGCATCCGATGCCGCTATAAAATCCCTTCGTGACGAACACGAAGAAATGCTGGCGCTTGCTCAATCAAAAATCCTGAGCCCTGCCGAAGAAGAGATGGCACAGCAAATTGACTGGAAAATGCACAATACACTTATCGATGCGATGGGAAACAGCATTATCTCAACGGCATATCGCGTCAATTCAGTTAAAACCCGTTTAATCAATCAAGAGCGTTATACGATTGAAGGACGCGTCGCACCCGTTATGCAAGAACATCTGCGTATTATCGAGGCCATCGAAACAAGAAATACCGATAAGGCGACAGAAGCTTTATCGGATCACATTAACAATTCAAAAGCACTGGCACTTGACGTTTAAGTTCGGTAAAGCTGCAGACGAATTGCTACCATCATTTCAGCACGCTGAATTCTAGTATTTAGGGATAAAAATCCACTGGACTTGCCCTTATTTAGTGGAGAGGTTCTGTCACTAATTTACGGTTTATCATCTCGAACTGGATCGGCGATTTATACCCGAGTGCAGAATGTCTGCGCACAGGATTGTAGAAGCCATCAATATATTCTCCAATGGCTTTGATTGCGTCATTTCTAGTCTGGAACACGGTTCTCCAGATCAGTTCCGATTTGATCGTTTTGAAGACGGTTTCCACCATTGCATTGTCATAGCAGTTTCCTTTTCCGCTCATGGATGGAAGGATATCATGCGCCTTGAGAAGCCTACGGTAGTCATAGCTGGCATATTGGCTTCCTCTGTCTGAATGCTGGATCAGCCCGGGCTTTGGTTGACGGATTGCAATGGCTTTCTTCAAAGCACTGATCGCCAGATCCTTCTTCATCCGATCGCGCGCTTCCCACCCGATGATGCGACGCGAATAAAGATCGACAACAATTGCCAGATATAGCCAGCCTTCTGCCGTCCATATGTAACTGATATCGACACCCCATTTCTGATCCGGTCCATCACAGGTAAAGTCCTGATCCAGAAGATTGGGAGCGACGGGCTCACCATGATTGCTGTCGGTCGTGCGTTTGAACCGCGTTTTCTGCCGGGCTTTAAGGCCGTTTTCACGCATCAGTCGCGCCGTGCGGTGACGTCCTGCTCGAATACCTTCTTCGTTCAGTTCGACATGCATTCGAGGGCTGCCATAAGTTTCACGTGACAGTTCAAACTGATTGCGAATATGCGCCAGGATGATCATATCGTCGAGCTGACGACTGGGCAAACGATGCTTCCATGCATAATAACCGCTGATACTGACGCCTGCGAAAGCGCACAGCCGTGACAGAGATATATGAGCCTTCTCCGTGTCGATGAACGCAAACTTCATCGACTTGTCTCCCGAGCGAAGAAGGCCGTCGCTTTTTTTAGTAGGTCACGTTCCTGTCGCAGGAGTTCATTTTCCTTACGAAGCCGGGCAAGTTCCTCGCTCATGTCCTCATGCGGACCAGAAAGCAGATCCTTCTCAGCAAAATTGCGACGCCAGCGGTCAAGTGTTGACTTGCCAATTCCTAGGTCATCGGCAACCGATGAAATGCTTCGACCGCTCGTTGTTAAAATCCGAACGGCTTCGCGTTTAAACTCTTCTGTAAATTCTCGCTGCTTCAATTCTAGGTCTCCTGTCAGTTGTATCTAACAAAAGCCCTACACTTTTGAAGGGGAAGTCCAAAAGCGGACTGCCGCGGATTGTGTAACGTTAAATACAAAGTCACGCGAGCCATCTTTTCGATATCGTACAAATGCGCTGCCCGTAGGATAATCGGAATCGATTTGGATAGCCGTTTTTCCGCCAAGTTTTCCATACTGAAAAATGAGGATAGCAGGCGCGCCACCCGGAAACTGTTCGATGAGCGGCTGCGCCGCGCGAAAGCTGTCGCCAATAGTTGTGGCAACGATTTCAACGAGAATTTCTCCCACACATACTCTAGGACCCATTACGTCCGTTGCCAGTTCCAAAGTCATTTAAATGCTGCTTTAGCTTGCTATTGTGTAGTGATCGGCTGGCTGAGTTCAGAGTGCTTCATTCGCCAGATAGCGCTCAAGTGTTCTGGCCGTTCCATCCTGCCAGATACGTTTGAGTGCCGCCGAGAACGCCTCGATATAGGCTTGATTGGTGGCCAACGCTCCGAAGATATCGGTCATTTCGAGCCAGCGTTTCGGTTCGTCTTTGGCAAGTGATGCCTGTTTTAACAGGCGATCCCACGACGGATCATTGGGTTCTATAACTGCACCGCTATCCGTTGTTCCATAGCAGTAGCGGCACCAGAGAGCGGACACCAGTGCGAGGCCGGTGACCGAACGCCCTTTGGCAAGGCGATCTGAAACGGTGGGCAGAATAAACTTCGGCTGACGGTTGGAACCGTCAAGGCACAGGCGGCGGATTGTGTCGCCGATCTTTGGATTGGCAAAACGCTTGTCGATAAGCAGGCGATAGTCTTCCAGAACCGTATTTGGAACGGGTGGCACTTCTGGAATGATTTCTTCCTTGGTGAGCTTTTCCAGATATTGACGGATCAGGGGATGTTCCATTGCTTCATGAACAAAATGGATGTCGAGAAGTCCTCCCGGATAGGCAATGGCCGCATGTCCGCCGTTGAGGATACGGATTTTCATTAGTTCATAGGCGTCGACCTGATCGGAGAAGGTCACACCGACTTTTTGCAGCCGTGGGCGCCCGGTCGGGAATTTATCTTCGACCACCCACTGTTTGAAACCCTCACAGAAGACCGGCCAACCATCTTCAACTTCAAACTCCTTAAGCGCAATATCGCGTTCGCGCGCACCGGTCGCCGGTGTGATGCGATCAACCATTGAATTGGGAAACGCAACATTGGCGGCAATCCAATCAGCAAATTTCGGATCACTAAGCTTCGCGAGACCAACGACAGCATCTTCGGAAACATGGCCATTGCCGGGAATATTATCGCAGGACATGATCGTGAATGGCTCAACTTCGGCTTGCTTGCGTAGTTTCAGCGCCTGCACGATAAGGCCGAAGACAGTATTCGGCTTGTCGGGATGAACGCTGTCATAGACAATATCCGGATGCGCAGGATCAAAATGCTGGCTTGCCGGATTGATGTAATAACCGCCTTCAGTAATCGTCATTGAAACAATGCGGATATCCGGTGATGTAAGATAGGTCAGCAAGGCCTTCCGGCCCTCATCCGTCGATATAGTCACGTAATCGATCATCGATGCCGTAATACGCGCGCTGGAATAATCAGCTTCCTGTTCGACAACTGTTGTCAGCCAATCCTGAGCTTTCAGCGTGTCGCGCATGGCGTCATCGCTCGCACGTACGCCTGCGCCGACCAAAGCCCAGTCGTGATCAAGCCCCAGACCAAACAGGTCATCAAGATAAACAGCCTGATGCGCACGATGGAAGTTACCGATGCCAAAATGCACGATTCCGGGCTTTAATGCCGTAAAATCGTAGGCCGGTTTTTGAACCTTTTTGAAGCCTGCCAAAGTGGCGCGCATAAGTTTGGTCATGAAAACTTCCTCCTGAAATCAAGCCGGAACGAACTGAACTTTCAATGTGGCAGGATCTGTGCCCTGCTTTGTGAAGAAAGGCAGCATTTCCTCAATGGGTATGCGATGCGAAACAATGCGTGCCATTTCGCCCTTGTCGTTATGCAAAATTTCGAGCGCTTGCGGGATATTGCGAATAAGCGAATGCGAACCAGCGATACGGATCTGGCGGCGGAAGATTTCAAATGGCGCAACCGAAATACGCGCATCGGGTGCGCAGACACCGAACACCAGCACTGTGCCGCCATCTGCTGTAAAGCTGACCATACCTTCTGCGACTTTCGCGATGCCCGTAGCGTCAGCCACAAAATCAAAGCTCTTCTTTCGTGCATCAAGCTCTTCAGAGCCGGAAACAACCGACTCAAGGCCGAGGCTTTCGGTAAAAGCCAGACGGTGTTCGTTGATGTCGGCAACAGTGACTTTTTCGACGCCTTGCGCTTTGAGGGACAGCGCAAGCAAGAGTCCGATAGGGCCTGCACCAAACACCAGTGCGGTTTGAGATCCTTGCGGGCCTGTTTTCAATTCTGCCACGCCAAGACCATTGAGGACGCAGGCCAGCGGTTCTGCAAGTGCCGCCACATCGAAAGGCAGGTTGCCAATCGGGTGAAGATGCTGCGCATTGACAAGGCTTTTATTAGCAAAGCCGCCATTATGCGTTACGCCATAGGCTTTGAGGTCCGCGCAGAGATTACTCAGACCTTTCAGACAGGCGCGACAGTGGCCGCAGGGAATATTGGGGTCGACGGCTACCCGGTCGCCGGGCTTAACATTGGTAACGTCTTCCGCGACCGCGATCACGACACCGGCATATTCATGACCCGGGATTAGTGGAAATGCGCTTGAGCCGTAACGTCCATGCAGCACGTCAATATCCGTGTGGCAGAGGCCTGAAGCCTTAACGTCAATCAAGGCATGGCCAGGTTTGAGCTTAGGATCGGGGAGCTCGGCGAGTTCTGCAACACCATGCCCTGTAAAATAAATGCCTTTCATCTTTGCACCTAAAATTAGCTCAGGCCATCCAGTTGCCGCCATCGACACCAAATGTCTGGGCGAGGATGTAATCGCTTTCGGAGGAAGCTAGGAAAATCGCCATGCCCGTCAGGTCTTCCGGGTTGGCGAAGCGGCCAATCGGCACGGACTTCGCAACGGAAGCTTTCTTTTCGCCGGGCTTTAAGCCTTCCCATTCGGCAAAATTGGCATCGACCACATCCCAATGCTCGCCGTCCACGACGCCGGGCGCAATAGCATTGACTTGAATATTGTGTTTGACGAGCGCCAGCGCTGCTGACTGCGTGGCAGAAATAATTGCTGCCTTTGACAGGCAATAAAGCGTAACAAGCGCCTCACCGCGACGGCCTGCCTGACTAGCCATGTTAATGATCTTGCCACCACGACCGCGCTCGATCATGACATTCGACACCGCTTTCATCATGAAAAGCGGGCCTTTGAGGTTGATCCCAAGAACACGTTCATAGCTGTCTTCAGAAATGGCATTGATTGGTGCCATATCAAAAATTGCTGCATTGTTGACCAGAATATCTATGCCGTCATATTCCTTGTCGATCTCGGCTACGACCTTTTCAATCTCTGCAAGGTTCGTCACATCTAGCCTGACCGCTTTCACTGCACTGCCAAGGCCGCGCGCCGCTTCCTCTGCGCGTTCGATGTTGATGTCGGCGATGATGACTTTTGCACCTTCGCGCGCATAGGCTTCTGCAAAACCAAGCCCGATACCGCGAGCAGCACCAGTGATGAGGGCAACCTTGTCTTTCAGTCTCATGAGGTATTCTCCGGGAGAGCTATTTCAATAAAATCAACGGTGCGTTTTCTTGTCCGAAAGCAGAAGCGGGTGACGTTCATGGCGCTCAAGCGCCAGACCGTCGGATTGGAAGAGGTGCGCGTCGGCAGGATTGAAACCGAGATTGGCGGTCTCATGTGCACGGGCCGTGCTGCTGCCTCCGGCTTCAGCGACGATCAGATCTTTGGCTGCTAAATTCTGGACATAGAGATAGGTTTCTCCGCCGAGGCGCTCAACCACCATGATCTCACCGTCCAGAATGCCATCGTTTGCCGGATGAAGATGCTCAGGACGAACGCCGAGCACCAGTGAGGCTCCCACATCGATGCCTTCAGCTTTCACTGGAACGATTACGCTTTTAGCGTTGCTCAGTTCGACTGTGACACCATCGTCGCTTATAGCATTGACCTGAACATCAATGAAATTCATCGTCGGCGAACCAATAAAGCCAGCAACAAAGCGATTGATAGGGTGGTGGTAGAGCTCCAGGGGGGATCCCATCTGTTCCACTCTGCCATCACGAAGCACGACAATCTTATCGGCAAGCGTCATTGCTTCAACCTGATCATGGGTCACATAGATCATGGTCGCATTCAAACGATCATGAAGACGCGCAAGTTCAATACGCATTTGCACGCGCAATGCTGCATCGAGGTTGGAGAGGGGTTCATCGAACAGGAAGATTTTCGGTTCTCGCACCATAGCACGGCCAATAGCGACGCGCTGACGCTGACCACCAGAAAGCTGACGCGGCTTGCGATCAAGAAGCTTATCAAGCTGGAGTGTCTTGGCGACCTCTTCGACCTTACGGTCACGTTCAGCTTTCGGCACGCGTGCGAGTTTGAGTGCGAAACCCATATTGTCCCGCACATTCATATGCGGATAGAGAGCATAGGTCTGGAAGACCATTGCCAGACCGCGTTCATCAGGCGGCACGTCATTGCATTGCTGACCGTCAATTGTAAGATCGCCGCCAGTAATTTCTTCCAGCCCTGCGATCATGCGCAGGAGCGTAGATTTTCCCGATCCTGACGGGCCGACAAAGACAACAAATTCACGGTCTTCGATATTCAGATCCACGCCCTGAATGACATTGACGTTACCGTATGATTTGGTTGCGTTATGAAAAGAAAGCGTAGCCATTGTGGTCCCTTTATTTCACTGCGCCGAAGGTAAGGCCGCGCACCAGCTGGCGCTGGGTCATCCAACCAAACACAAGGATTGGAGCGATGGCGAGCGTGGATGCAGCCGAAAGTTTTGCCCAGAACAGACCTTCAGGAGAAGAGAACGATGCTATGAAGGCGGTTAGTGGAGCAGCCTTCGAGGCGGTCAGGTTGAGGCTCCAGAAAGCTTCATTCCAGCACAGGATTATCGAAAGTAGTGCTGTCGACGCGATCCCGGGCAGGCTGAGTGGCAGAAGCAGATACCGGATCTGCTGGCCCACCTTTGCACCATCCATGCGACTTGCCTCAAGAATTTCATGCGGCACTTCCTTGAAGAAAGAATAAAGCATCCACACAACTATCGGCAGATTGGACAGTGTGAAAATGAGGATGAGCCCGGTGCGTGAATCCAGAAGTCCGGTATCGCGCGCGATAAGATAAATCGGAACAAGTACGCCAACGGCCGGGAGCATCTTGGTCGAAAGCATCCAGAGCAATAGATCTTTGGTGCGCTTGCCGGGGAAGAATGCCGCCGCATAAGCTGCCGGTACGGCGATTATCAACGAGAGAATAGTGGCGCCAAGGCTTTCAACGACGCTGTTCATGGCATAGCGGAAATAGTCTGCACGCTGATTAACCGCCTCGAAATTTTCAAGCGTTGGCGAGAAGAACAGCTTAGGCGGCGCCACTGCATCAATCTCGGTTTTGAACGCTGCCAGCAACATCCAGAGGATTGGAAAGAACATGAGCAGCGCAACAGCCCAGCCGATAATACCGGCGGAGACTGTGGCTTTGTTGAATATACGTTTGTTAGCCATCTCAGCCTCCTAATTATCCAGATTTCGCGCAACAGTACGGATGAGGAAAAAGGCGACAATATTGGCAAGAACGATAGCAATAACGCCCGCAGCCGATGCACTGCCAATATCCCATTGCAGAAGCGCTTTAAGATAGATGAAGTAGGTCAGCGTCGTGGTCGCAATACCCGGACCGCCCGAGGTGGTGACGAGAATTTCAGCGAAAATCGCCAGAAGAAAAATCGTTTCGATCATGATCACGACCGAGATCGGTCGCAGAAGATGCGGCAGAATGATATAATAAAACATCGCCGGCCCTTTCGCGCCATCAAGACGTGCCGCTTCCATTTGCTCACGGTCAAGCGATTGCATGGCAGTCATCAGAATAAGCGTTGCAAAAGGCACCCATTGCCAGGACACAATCATAATGACCGAGGCCATGGGGAACTGCGAAAACCAGTCGATAACCGGGAGACCAAAGCTGCGCGATACGAAGGCGAAAAAGCCATTGACCGGATGCATCAGCAGATTCTTCCAAATCAATGCCGACACGGTCGGCATAACGAAGAATGGTGCAATAACCAGAAGGCGTGCAACATTTTTGCCGAAGAAATCCTGATCGAAAATTACGGCAAAGAGCACGCCGAATATGATGGATATAGCCAAGACAGATCCGAGCAGAATCAACGTTTTGGCGATTGCCGACCACAAGCCAGGGTCGGAAAGAAGGAATGAGTAATTCGAAACACCGGCAAAGCCGGTCACAAAAGGATTGATGAGATTATAATATTGGAAAGAGAACCACAGCGTCATCGCCAGTGGAACGATCATCCAAAGCAGTAACACAATAACGGCTGGTGCAAGCAGAGGCCCCGTGCGGATGCTGCGGGGCGATCTGGATGCAAAACGAGATTTTGTGCTGGCTGCAGCAGCTGTATTAGATGGCATAAATGCCCCTCCCTTTTCGCTCGACCCTCACTCCAATAAGAAGCTTGCGAAAATTTAATCTGCTGCCCGCTATTGCTATCAGGCAGCAGATCATCGGCATATATCCGTTTACTTGATGTAACCGGCCTGTGTCATAATTTGCTCTGCCTGACGCTGTGCACCATCAAGCGCTGCGTCAACACTCTGTTGACCAGCAACAGCCGACGAAATGGCCTGACCGACAATCGTACCAATAGCCTGGAATTCAGGGATCGCTACGAACTGGATACCTGTGTAAGGAACCGGATCCTTTGTCGGTTTCGTCGGATCGGCAGACTCAATAGCCGTGAGAACCGTCTCAGCGAAAGGAGCTGCTTTTTTGTAGTTCTCGTTGGCATAGGTCGACTGACGCGTACCCGGAGGAACAGCAACCCAGCCTTCCTTCTCTCCGACCAGATCAACATAACCCTTTGACGTGGCCCACTTCAGGAACGACTTTGCGGCTTCTGCCTTGTTTGTCGATGCAGGAATTGCGAGATTCCACGACCAAGCCCATGACGAGCCGTTTGGCGTCACTTCAACAGGTGCCTTTGTGAAAGCGACTTTATCGGCAACCTGACTCTGGTTTGGATCATAAATGCGGCCTGCTGCGGATGTAGCATCGATCCACATGGCGCAATGGCCAGTCGAAAAAAGTGCCTGATTTTCGTTGAAACCGTTTGAAGTAATTCCGGGAGGTCCAGCTTCTTTCATCAGATCGACGTAGAAGTTAATCGCCTTTTTCCATTCGTCGGAATTAATTTGAGGCTTCCATTCTTCATCAAACCAACGACCGCCGTACGTGTTTACGAGCGTTCCGAGATAAGCCATATTCTCGCCCCAGCCTGGCTTTCCACGCAGACAAAGACCATATTGCTCTTTCGATTTGTCGGTAAGTTTAGTCGCGAACTCCTTGATCTGCTCATAAGTCGGCTGATCCGGCATTGTGAGGCCAGCAGCGTCAAACAAATCTTTGCGATAAAGCGTGAACGAGCTCTCGGCATAGAAAGGCACTGCGTAGAGCTTCTCATCAACCGTCAGACCAGCGCGAACCGGTTCGATCAAATCATTGTAGTCGTAATCGTCACCGAGATCATCAACTTCAAGCAGCCATCCTGCTTTACCCCAGATAGGCGCTTCGTAGCCGCCGATGGTCATAATATCGAACTGACCACTTTTGGTAGCAATATCGGTGGTCACGCGCTGGCGCAGAACATTCTCTTCCAGAACCACCCAGTTGAGCTTGTTGCCGGTCTCCTTTTCCCATTCCGACGAAAGCTTCTGCATGATGATCATGTCGGCATTGTTGACTGTTGCGATGGTCAATTCTTCGGCCGAGGCTGTGTTTGCCATGATTACGCCACCTGCAACCGATGCAATAAGCCCGGCAATATAAGATTTGGTTCGCATCTCGTCTCCTCCTTTACGAATGCATAGCAAATTTCTTACATGTGTAAAATTTATCGCGCGGAGTTCCGTGGCTTGTCAAGCACGGTTTTCAAATTGTTTATCAGCCTTTAAATATATCACAACTCGGACGATTTCTTTATCCTACTCATCTATAATTTCGCCAAAATCGTCCCAATTTCATTCTAGCACATTTGTAAAAATACTGCATCTGACCCTTTTAAATCATTTGTTTGCTTGACGTTTCAATCAGCCTTTGACACTTTGAATTCATCTTGCAAGCAGGAGGATTAGCGCAAGATATTTGACAGTAATAAATTGATTCCGCTAACCTTTATGTGTTGTATTCGCCGATATAACTCATGAATGGAGGGGTCTAATAACGTGCGATCTGGCAAAATGCAGTCTTAAAACTCTGCAATAAGCTGATGTGCGCAGGGTCGGATATGACGGACAAAACAAAAGACGTGCGCAAAAACATTCGCACCATGGAGGAGTTCTCTGAGTTCGTAGGGCTGTCCCGTCCGACGGTTTCAAAGTATTTTAGTGATCCGGGCTCGGTCCGCCTGAAAACTAGAACACTGATTGAAGCGGCTATTGAGAAGTCTGGATTCAGACCAAATCTTTTCGCTATAAACTTAAATAGACGACGCACGACAATTTTGGGAATTATCATTCCCAACCAGCTTGATCACTTCTACATGGCTATGACGAAGCGTTTGCAGACACTCGCACAACGTCATGGCTATTTTGCCATCGTGCTTTCGTCTGATGGCAAACCAGAGCTTGAAAAAGAAGCCATTGAGACATTGCGATCCCTCAACGTGGCCGGGGCAATTATTGCACCGCTTGGCGAGCAATCACAGCATTCTGCACTCGCACGTCTCGCTGAGGATGTGCCGATTGTTTACGTTGACTCTCCCCTCGACAGCAGCTCTCCTTTTGTTGGTACTGACAATTCAAAGTCATTTCATCTGATTGTTGATTATCTTTGTCGCTCTGGTAGCGAGCCGTGTTATTTTTCTATGCCGGGCGTCAATAATAACGCAACAAAGCGGCGAGAAGCCTATTCTACTGCTATGGGAAAACTCGGCTTTGAGCCGAGGATTGTCGAGCTTGAACAAAGCCGTAGCTGGGATTTCGAGCAATATGCTTTTGATCAGGCTTCGCGCATTTTAAGGGAAAAGGGGCGTTTTCCAACCAGCACAATCCTGTGCGCCAATGATCGGATTGCATTTGGAGTGACGTCAGCTCTCTGGCAAGCTGGCCTGAAGATAGGCAGGCTGAATGATTGCGATATTCGTGTCGCTGGGCACGACAACAATCCGTTATCTGAGTATACTTGCCCGCCACTCACAACTGTTGCACAGGACTATAATGAAATAGGACGTCTGGCGATCGAATTGCTTTTCAAAAAGCTTGGTGACACGGACGAAAATTTGAATAACAACACTGAGAAAAATATACTTCTCAACGCAGAAATTAAACTTCGTTTGTCCGCTTAGAGCTTTTGAGAGGGTCAATGGCTTCGACGTGCATATATTATGTTCGTAGAAGAGACATAGGGAGGAGCAATTCACCGACTTTATCTCAATACTTGACTTCATCATTATGGACGAAGTGGGATATTTTCTGTCCGCGTAGGCACCCGGACAGTTACGGTTGCATCTTATCCGCAAACCTTATCAGCAAAGCTAGAACATTGTCACGAACAACTTACATTCGGCAAATTGTCAGTTGTCTTTTGACATGCGAAAATTACGGCGTTCTGCTTCCTCTGGCCTAAGGCAGTGTACGAATGGGCTGAGAAGTTCGGACGGACCTTTGCCAAAAATATCCAACGCCGCACGCCGCGCCTTGGCGATAAATGGCATCTGGATAAATGTGTGATATCCATCAAAAGTGAGCATCACATTCTTTGGCGAGCGGTTGTTCAGGATGGTTCTGTGCTGAATGTCCCTATTCAGAAACGCCGCGATACCAAGGCAGCCAAGCGTTTCATGCGCAAGCTGCTCTATGCTCAGGCTTGTGCACCACGGATTATAGTCACTGATAGACTAAGATCATAGGACGCTTCTAGGCGAGCAATAGGCCTTGGTGTTTGCGATCATCGCCAGCATAAAGGTTTGAGCAATCGGGCAGAGAATTCACATCAACCGATCCGACGACGCGAGCGTGTTATAAAGCGCTTTAAATCAGCGCGACATGTGCAACGGTTTACGTCGATACATGATCCGTTCTACAACCTATATTACTTCCCCCCGAAACCAATTCAACGCCACCGATCACCTTGAATTACGGCAGGCCGCCACAAACATGTGGCGGGAAATCACCTGACTGAAATCCGCATTGTAGATGTTTGATCCCAAGTTTTGATGGTGCGATACTTTCTTCGACTTGGAGGGATGCATTATGGGGCGTCTTCTACACGGCAGCGCCACGACAACTGAGGCTATCCGTCGGACAATACGAAATAGTAAAGAGGCCCTGAGAGAGCTCTCGAAGCGTTACGGCATCAATCACACGACAGTTGCGAAGTGGCGTAAACCCAATTTCGTTGTGTATTTTCCTACCAGACCAAAGGAACGGCGTTCAACGGTTCCGTCGGTTGAAGAAAAGGCAGCTGTTTTTGCCTTTCGCAAACACACGCTTCTGCCGCTTGATGATTGTCTCTATGCTTTGCAGCCAACCACACCGCACCTGACAAGCTTATCGCTGGATCGTTGTTTCCAGCGCACACTCGTCGCAGCGTTTCCCTACAAGATTCATAACATCCTCACCGATAACGGCAGCCATTTTACCGATCCCGGCGGCGATGGATGGACGCCGGCGGAAATCAAGGCAATGTTAGCTGAAAAGGTGAGGTTCCTCTGCCATTCATTCGGACTGGCCCGCGCTAACCTTGATATTGAATATAGACTGAATAAGCCTCATCATCCCTGGACCAACGGTCAGGTCGAGCGCATGAACTGGACACTCAAAGATGCAGCCGTCAAACGCTTATACTTCGACGATCACGCGCAGTTGCGCTCCCAAGTGTAAGACTCTATCGCAGTCTACAAATGCGGACGAAGGCTAAAGCCTCCTCGAGGCGGACATCTGCAAACAATGGACGAATCAACCGGAACGTTTCACACTCAATTCGATCCATCACATGCTGGGGCCGAACATTTAGGCGAGGCCCATTTTTTCTATCAACGACGAGTGGCTGTTCTGTATTAACGACACCTGTCTAATCTCTGCCAAGCGATTTGTGCTTACTGATTTTTCAAAGCAGCAAACTGAGCACAATGATCGGCAATTGATGTACCAGTTCCATCGGCAATGTCTTGCATTGATGTTCGGTTCTCGCCGTCGAAGCTGTAACCCTGTTCGCCAGCGCTTTCATATTGATCGCCTTGTGCGGTATCATCAGGGGTAGGGAGCATCGCTATCATCTTTGCATAAGCACCGATGACATCGTTTGAGATATGGCCTTCTGCGGCGCAAAATTTTATCAGGCCAAGCTGATTACGTGACGAATTAAACAGAAGTTGGGTATCATCTGCCAGTGCCAAAGATGAAGTTATGATCAGCGGTAAAGAAAGTAAGACGGCCAAGGATTTATGGCGCATGAGAATGGTGACTCCAGGTTTCGGAAGTTGCGTTTTCTAAGCAGCGAACATTACTGACCGGCTTTGTTTTTCGCCATCATGCGGCCAAGCGTGATTTGTGATTTGTACTGCTCACAAACTGCTTTCACATCGACATCGTTTGCCTCAGCCAGGTCTTCGAGGGACTGTTCGTCCCCCTGAAGATAGGAAATACCATCACGACCCTTTTGGATATGAAGCTCAGCTTCAGGCGAGGGGGCAACTTCGCCAAAAATTGCGACTGTTCCAACGTGGAAAAACTCTTCGGAATCGGGCTCCAGAAAACCCTGTGCGATGCAATATGCGACAATGCCCTGATCATTTTGTCGTTCCAAATAGGCTTCGTCCGCGCTGGTTTGAGACACAGCCGATACGGAGGATAACAATAGAATTGTTAATGCGGGGATTGCCAGAAATACGGTTGTGCGCGCCAATTCAGATCACCTAAGCTTGGGTTATATTTATATTGCTGGTTCAATTACACTTAATAGTGCCAATGCGCGAGCCTCAACATCATCGACATTGGTATAAGGCTTCCAATTTATAGTCAAAACACCATCCTCCATGTTGACACCATCTTTGTAATTGCTCGATGGTGCGCTCGTTTCATCATAGTGGATAACGATTGTCTTAAGTCCGTCTTTGAGAGCGGTTCTACCAATTTCAGTTACTGTGATTGTTCCAATTGCCTGTAGTATCGGATCAATGATTGGCTTACGCAGATAGTCATCGCTTGCATATGAATCTGCAAGGCCAGGTAAGGCTAAGCTTTGGGTATCGAGATCGATGGCAACCGGAAATCCGGCAAGATCCTGAATTTCTAACTCGTATTTCGGCCAGATATCCGTTGAATAGGCGGCAATGGCGCGACGCTCAGCAAGACCTAAGTTCTGGGCAAGTGCTGCAACAGGCGCAGACGAACAGAAAATACCAACCAATGCCACACAAAACAGTTTCTTCAAGATATACTCTTTTCGCAGTTTATCCGTAAGTTTCGGATATTTTCAGCCAAATAATGCGCGAGTTGTTATCATTCTGATGTTTGTTTGGAACCATCCAATTGCGGTCACTGGCTCAGACCAATTTTTCTCCTCAAACGGGTTTGAGGCTGTCAGAATTTGGCGATTTCGTGAGGCGCCGCTTATAAAAAATTGCAATAATAGTAAAATTGGTCTGGTGTTATCGGCTTTATTGGAGGGAAACTATCCATCCAATATTGGCTAAAGGCTTCGTCAACTCGTGGAGAAATTTCCGCGCGAAGAAGGGAGACTTGCCAATGACCAAACCAACATTCAACGATAGTGATGCGCGATTTTCGGGGGAAATTAAAATCCGTGCTATGGGACCAGCGGATAAAACACACTGGAAAAAACTCTATCGAGCCTATGCCGCTTTCTACAAGGTACCCATGAATGACAATATACTGGATCGCACATGGGCCTGGTTGCAAGATGCAACGCATCCATTGGAAGGGCTGGTGGCTCAATCCGGCGAAAGCATCATCGGTTTTGCCCACTTCTGGCCTCAACCAAGGCCTTTGCAAGGCCAATATGCTGGGTTTCTTGATGACCTTTTTGTCGATCCATCTCACCGCAGCCGCGGTGTTGGGCGTATGCTTATTGGGGCGCTTAGCGATATTGCAAGCATGCGCGGCTGGACAATGCTGAGTTGGGTGACTGCGCAGGACAATCTAACTGCGCGTCGTCTTTATGACGACGTTGCAAAAGCAGCCAACTGGGTCACGTACGAGCGTTCATTTGGATGATTTTGCAGCCTGCGGCGTGAACACGCTGCAGGCTTTTACACATAGCCAAAGCTTTTGTGGGCTAAAGCTTTTTGGGTTTAACTACATTTCGCTGATGGACCGACTTTGAGTGTGTGGAATATCTTTTCAAGCTTCCTGACCGCGATCTCAAGTTCTATCGGTGTATAGGCCGCGAAGCCGAGCAGAAACCCAGCTTCGCCTTCACCTGTGGCATGGAGTGCTGATAGCCCTAACAGCTCAATTTGAGAACGACGAGCCGCTTCCAAAACCACTTGCTCGGAGATGTCGCATGTTAATAGGCATGGCATTTGCAAGCCCCCCACGGGCACGCGTGGCTCAATAAAATCTGCAAGATGTTTGCGAACCAACCTAGTCAGTAATTCAAGGCGCTGCGCATAGATACCGCGCATGGTGCGAATATAGGCTCCGAAATGTCCGCCTTCTATAAAGCGGGCAAGCGTATATTGTGGAATGGATGCGGTATGCCCATCGAGAAGCGTGCGGGCGGTGGTCATTGGTTTGACCAGCTGTTCGGGCAATACGACATAACCTATTCGTAATCCCGGAAAGAGTGATTTGGTAAAAGTCCCAATATATATGGTTCTGTCATACTGATCGAGGCCTTGCATGCAGGCTGTGGGTCTGCCCGCATAATGAAACTCACTATCGTAGTCATCCTCTATTATCCAGCGGCGATGACGCTTCGCCCATTCGATCAATGCAAGCCGGCGGTCCAAGGCCAAGGTAGCACCCGTTGGGAATTGATGTGAGGGTGTGAGGAAGACAGCGCGTGCTGGATTGGGATCACTGATGATGGGCTCGATATTTATGCCTTGTTGATCCAGCGCAACGGGCACGCAATTCAACCCAGCAGCATTAAATGCTTTGCGGGCTCCATAATAAGCGGGGTCTTCGATATAGATGCGCTCACCCGGATCAAACAGCACATTCGCGCACAATGTAAGGGCCTGTTGCGAGGATGTGAGGATTAGCACGCGATCCGCACTGGCGCGTGCGCCACGTTCGAGATTTATATAGTCTGCTATCGCTTGTCGCAACGGTTCGACCCCTTGCGGGTCTCCATGCAAAAGCGTTTGCTGTCCGATCTCTTTGAGAACTTGTCTTTGTAAGCGCTCCCAAAGTGCGAGCGGGAAGTTTCTTGTGTCGGGAATACCGGGCGCGAATGGGCGTGGGGTCAAACTCTCACGCACGCCACCGCTTTGGAACATCGCGCTGCCACGCTTGCTGAGTTCTGGCGATTGATCTTTTGGTTTGGGAGAGCGTTTCGTTAGTCGACGACCGACAGAAAGCTCTGCAATTTGTGAGACGAAACTTCCGCTGCCGACGCGACGTTCAATGAAACCTTCCGCATGAAGCTGCGCATAAGCGGCTTCGACCGTATCGCGAGAAACACCCAGTGATTGTGAGAGTGCACGTGAGGCTGGAAGTGGTTTGCCGCGACTGAGTGCACCATCCACGATTAATTGCCGGATCGCGCGTTGAATACGCGCGTGAAGTGGCATGGCTGAGTGCGCTGGGTGACTAAGCCATGCCTTTACGGATTCGAGTTGCGAGTGCTTGAACAATTGGATGGTATCTCGTTTGATAATTGGTAGGGCATATCAGGCCATTGAGCGTCTAAAAGTCAAGGCTGTCAGTTGCATAAATATGCTTTTCCGGAGAAGCCCGAACATGCCCCGTACCTCTTCACGCACGCTTACTCGAATAAATGATATAATCCACCCTGTTGTTGCAGGTTTGATTTCAGTCATCGTCAATTATGGCGGTACGTTCATTCTCGTTTTTCAGGCGGCTCGTGTTGCCAATCTTAGCCCCGAATTGACCGCATCCTGGGTTTGGTCGATTTCGATCGGCGTCGGGTTTTCTGGTTTACTGCTGAGCTGGCGTTATCGTGAACCAATCATCACAGCATGGTCCACACCAGCTGCAGCGTTCCTTGTTACTGCCCTCGCCACAACATCCTATGCGGAAGCGATTGGGGCTTACATGATCTCAGCTATTGCCTTCGTTCTGCTTGGTCTGACTGGATGTTTTGAAAAAGTTATCCGGTTGATACCACCCGGCATAGCTTCGGGGTTGCTTGCAGGCATATTATTGCAACTTGGGATAGGCGCATTCAGCAGTGTGAGTGTTGATCCCATTTTGGTGGGTACGCTGATCGCTGCCTATGTCGTTTTAAAGCGTGTTTCCGCACGATATGCAGTCATTGGCATCTTGTTGATTGGGCTTTTTCTCCTGCTGATGCAGGGTCGTGTTGATCTGTCCGATCTGGAATTGAAACTGGCTGCTCCGGTTTTTACCATGCCAGAGTTTAGCCTGAACGCCACGCTCAGTATCGCACTGCCGTTGTTCCTTATCACCTTAACAGGTCAATATATGCCCGGCATGTTGGTGCTGCGCAATGATGGGTTTCAGACAAGTGCCAACCCCATCGTAACGGTAACGGGCCTGGGGTCGCTCATCATGGCGCCGTTTGGCTCCCACGCCTTCAACATTGCAGCTATTACTGCTGCCATCGCCACCGGACGGGAAGCACACGAAGATCCGTCGAAACGCTGGATTGCCGGTATCGCTGCGGGCTGTTTTTATATTCTGGTCGGAGTGTTTGGAGTAACGCTCGCAGCTGTGTTTATGGCATTCCCCGCAACGTTTATTACAACACTTGCGGGGCTTGCTCTGCTTGGCGCCATTGGCGGAAGCCTTGCTGGTGCGATGGCAGATGCTCGTTCGCGAGAAGCATCGCTTATTACTTTTCTGGCATCCGCTGCGAATATCAGTTTGCTCGGTATTGGCGGAGCATTCTGGGGGCTGGTCATTGGCCTTGTTGCGTCAATTGTGTTGAACGGACAATTTCAGCGAAAATCCGATGAGTAGAAATTGCGTAAATAGACCAATGAAAGAAGTAAGTTATTTGGCCGGCACCAGATTTCGAGACTTCTCGACATAATGATTTGGATCAAAGAAAGTCCAAATAGCATATCTTAAGCGGAGTTTTTTCGGATATGACCGCGGGACTCATTGTGTCAGCGCGGTCATTCCGCTCGCGGTAATCGAAACCTAAACTCAAAGATTTATGCATCAGATCGCGCGAACATGAGTGTGAAAGCCGCAAAGATGTTCGCCGAATGTTTCCCAAGCTATTCGCGTGAAGAGTGGAGATTCAATTTTCTTGTCCGATCATGGTCGAAATCGACGGCGTTTCTATGGTCTCTTGATCGTCAGGGTAAAGTAAGTAGCTTGATCAGTAGGCAAGAATAAAAGATGTCATGGTACCAACTCTCCATGCTTTCAGCTTCATGGCCCTATTACCGCTGATCGATACTCAGGGTCTTTTCGAAACGGAATTTTTTGAAAAGAGGAGCTTAAAACTAAAAAGTGATTAAGAAAAACGTTCAGGGCAGGTCTTCTTTGGGAGTCTCATTGAACACAACGCTCCGCCCGATAACTTGTTGCTTAATTCGAGTCGTCCACCATGAGCCACGACGATCGCTTGAACAACGGAGAGCCCTAGTCCGGTTCCTCCTGTAACCCGTGATCTTGATTCTTCTCCGCGCCAAAACGGCGTGATCTCAGTAAGACGCATGTCGCTAGGGAATCCGGATCCGTTATCACCTATTTGGACTGCCAATAAATCATCCGAAATATCAACTATGGAAAACCGTAACGTGGTTCCTTGCCCAGCATATCGACAGGTATTTTCGATAATTGCAAGAAAGGCTTGTCTCATTCTTTGAGCATCAACGAAGGCTTGAATGGGCTCCAGATCCAATTCGACTTTTATATCGCTGTCATTCAATATTGGCTTAGTTGAGATCAATACATCTTTAATCAGCTCCGATAGATCCGTCATTTGGCAATGCATCACAAGCTTCTGGCCAATTGCAAGCGATAGCGTACGAAGATCTTCGACGATCCGTGAAAGTCCGTCTATTTGAAGAACAAGACTGCCCAGAGCCTTCTTTTCCATTGGGAATACACCGTCTATCATTCCTTGCATTGACCCACGTAAAATTGTGAGAGGTGTACGCAATTCATGAGCTACTGCCATATTATTAAAACTTAACCTATTTTCCATTTGTTGCAGGCTACTCACCAAGTCGTTAAAACTATCAACCAGGCTCAAGACCTCTAATGGGCCATGATGAGGACCCACTTTTTGAATTGAGAAATCTCCTGACCTTAGGGCTTCTGCCGTCTTGGTGAGACGTTCTAGTGGCTGCGTAATTCTTCGTGTTAAATAAATCCCAATTGTACTGCAAAGAAGCGCTGATAATAAACCCGAAACTAAAACTGATAAATAAATGTTCGAATCAAACAGCTCTGAAAAACTACTGAATTGCTCAAGAAGAGCTTTCAATCCAGCGGTTTCAGGAAGGATACCCGCATTTATATCATTGTAAGCCTTCGCGGCATCTGCGGGTAGCGTCTTTAGCAGAGCATCTTCAAGATAAGAAGAATACCAATTCACGCCGAGGAAAGCTAATCCGACGCTTAGTAGCAACATTACAGCGATGATAATCGCAACCTGTGTGGCAAGTGAAAGAACAGGAACTCTCATTTTGGATCGCAGAAGCGATAGCCTATGCCCCTAACCGCGGTAAAAAAACCAAATTGTTCTTGCTTTTCGAATTTGCGCCTAAGATTTGATATATGAGTATCAACTGTACGGTATAGAGCGTCACTTTCGGGCAAGCAGGCATCAAGAATGTCACTGCGTTCATAAGCATGTGTTGGTCGTCTGATCATGTAAGCAAGGATCCGAAACTCGCTCAGAGTTAACGGAAGCAACACGCGTTGTTCGTCTTGATGAACAAAAACAGAATATGCTTTAAAGTCGATCTCAACGTTGCCAACACGGAGGATTTCAACTGTTTGCGATCCTTTGAAACGACGAAGCACAGCTTTTACGCGGGCGACAACTTCCAGAGGATTAAATGGCTTGGAGATATAATCATCGGCTCCCAGACGTAAACCGCTTAGTCTGTCCAAGTCCTCTGTCAATGCAGTTAACATTATTACAGGCGTATTCGATATTTGTCTCAATCTGGCGAGAACGGTAAAGCCGTCCAGCTTCGGTAGTCTTGCATCAAGTAGTACAAGATCAGGTGAGAGCGAGTTATGATGTTGAAGCGCTGTTTCACCATCCCCTGCACAAATTGTACGAAAGCCCTCTCGCTCTAAATAAGCGTTCAAAATCTCTGCAATCTTGGGCTCATCTTCAACGATTAGAATGAGGCTATTTTCCAATTTGGACTCCAAATAAAGGCATCGGGGTCGTAACCCCATTTAATTTCAAACGGACTTTTACAATAGAAAAAATCGAGTGCAATCTCCCGCATTGATGGAGCTAAACTTGCACCTGCAATTTGACAAACGTCACACTGTCTCTCCATCAAATCTTGACATTAAAAATTAGAACGTTGTGCCAACTGAAACAAAAGGCACTCAAATGCAAATATCGTCCTTCAGCCGTGTTCAACAGTCAAATCTGAACGACAACAACGATGCACGGCTCACCCTTCAGGCCAATCTTGCTCTTATTGCTCTTTTAGCTTCCAGCTTTCTCTTCATTATATTTCCGAATTTGGATCTAGCTATTATTCGAATTTTCGCCAATGGGCATAATTTCCCGTTGTCAGAAAACTGGATATTGTTGGCTATACGTGATGCTAATCGAAGGTTGGTGATTTATCTGATTACCATAATGATTGTATTCATTGCTTTGTATGCTGTAAAACCACAGAAATTTAATTTTGTTCGGCCTCATAAGGCATTATTCGTTATACTGACCTTCCTGTTTGGGCCTTTTTTAACTGTACAGCTACTCAAGAGTTTTATAGGTCGAGTTCGGCCTCGCGGCCTGCTTGAATTTGGCGGAACAGCAGACTTCACGCCCGTTTGGCAATATGCTGCTCAATGCGCTAGAAATTGTTCATTTCCATCGGGCGAAGCAGCGACAGCGGCTGCTACCCTATCGCTGATAATAATATTGCCAATAAAGTGGCGATGGATTGGCCTTTGCATTCTTACACCTATTTTAATTTTTGCATCCTTTAATCGCGTGATGTTCGGAGCGCATTTTCCTTCAGATGTGATTGTCGCTTGGGCTATTATGTGCTGCCTTATGACCTGGCTTTGGCGACGTATTACCAATAATTCTAAAAATATTGATTCTCTCATAGAGAGTTTGGGAGGACAACTCACTGGCTGAACTGGTAAAGATCGAGAAGCAGATCCGCGGCATCATCGAGGCGATCAAGGCTGGCATGTTTCACGAGAGCATGAAGGCAGAGATGGACACGCTGGAAGCGCGCAAAACCGAACTGAACAGCCTGCTGGCCGACGCGCCAGAGGACACACCGGACATTCTGCCGAACGCCTCGGCGATTTATGCGAAGAAGGTTTCTGCCCTCACCAAAGCGCTCAATCGCAAGGAAGAGCGGCAGGAAGCGGCGGAGACATTGCGTGGCCTGATCGAAAAGATTTTGCTGACGCCGGGGCCGGAACGTGGCGAGATTTACGCAACGCTGCACGGTGAACTGGGCACAGTTCTCAATTGGACGGAGCGTCAAGCCATTGGAAAGTCTGCTAAAACAACAAAACCCGCAGCGGATGCTACGGGTTTGTCGTTATCAGTGGTTGCGGGGGCAGGATTTGAACCTGCGGCCTTCAGGTTATGAGCCTGACGAGCTACCGGGCTGCTCCACCCCGCGTTATGAGTTACGAACCATTGCGGCCCGGGAGCGAAGTCAGGCGCCTTTTTTCAAGGCATGGGCCTGATGAGGTGAGGTCGTTTAAAAATCGATTGATTATCGATTTTAGACCGAACGGGCTGCTCCGAGCCACTCTCACGCAGTCATATATTCGGTATTTTTCGCGCTTATTGCGTTGAATGTCTGTTTTGTATTGTTTTGAGAAGATGGGATTATTTGTGTGCTTAGCAGACCTGGCAGCGACCTACTCTCCCGTGTCTTAAGACAAAGTACCATTGGCGCTGGAGCGTTTCACGGCCGAGTTCGGAATGGGATCGGGTGCAGCCGCTCCGCCATAACCACCAGGTCGGCGAAGAACACAAATATGAGAAGCTGTTGTCTTTCGTGCTGATATTGAGTTGTTTTCAGGCGCTGATAAACAATAAGCACACGACTGTGTGCCGCCGGTTGCCCGGCGCCCTCCCGGAGCCATTCACGAAGTGAATAAGGCGTGAGGGGCAAAGTTTTCATCGAACTTTGTTCGATGGATATTGTAAATGAGAATGATCAAGTCGATCGAGCTATTAGTACCGGTAAGCTACATGCGTTGCCGCACTTCCACACCCGGCCTATCAACGTGGTAGTCTTCCACGGCTCTGATAGGGAATACTCGTTTTTAGGTTAGTTTCCCGCTTAGATGCCTTCAGCGGTTATCTAGTCCGTATATAGCTACCCTGCTATGCCGTTGGCACGACAACAGGTCCACCAGAGATACGTCCATCCCGGTCCTCTCGTACTAGGGACAGATCCTATCAATATTCCTACACCCACGGCAGATAGGGACCGAACTGTCTCACGACGTTCTGAACCCAACTCACGTACCGCTTTAAATGGCGAACAGCCATACCCTTGGGACCTGCTCCAGCCCCAGGATGCGATGAGTCGACATCGAGGTGCCAAACAACCCCGTCGATATGGACTCTTGGGGGTCATCAGCCTGTTATCCCCGGCGTACCTTTTATCCGTTGAGCGATGGCCCTTCCACGCGGGACCACCGGATCACTATGACCGACTTTCGTCTCTGCTCGACTTGTCAGTCTTGCAGTCAGGCAGGCTTATGCCATTGCACTCGACGAACGATTTCCGACCGTTCTGAGCCTACCATCGCGCGCCTCCGTTACTCTTTAGGAGGCGACCGCCCCAGTCAAACTACCCACCATACACGGTCCTGGACCCGGATAACGGGCCGCAGTTAGACATCCATATAGATAAGGGTGGTATTTCAAGGATGACTCCACCATGGCTGGCGCCACGGCTTCAAAGTCTACCACCTATCCTACACATGTCGACACGAATGCCAGTGTAAAGCTATAGTAAAGGTGCACGGGGTCTTTCCGTCTAACCGCAGGAACCCCGCATCTTCACGGGGAATTCAATTTCACTGAGTCTGCGTTGGAGACAGCGGGGAAGTCGTTACGCCATTCGTGCAGGTCGGAACTTACCCGACAAGGAATTTCGCTACCTTAGGACCGTTATAGTTACGGCCGCCGTTTACTGGGGCTTCAATTCAATGCTTGCACATCTCCTCTTAACCTTCCAGCACCGGGCAGGCGTCAGACCCTATACGTCGTCTTGCGACTTCGCAGAGCCCTGTGTTTTTGGTAAACAGTCGCTACCCCCTGGTCTGTGCCACCCTCCAATAGTTGCCTAAAGAAGGGTCACGCTTCTTCCGAAGTTACGCGTGCATTTTGCCGAGTTCCTTCAACGCAGTTCTCTCAAGCGCCTTGGTATTCTCTACCAGTCCACCAGTGTCGGTTTAGGGTACGGTCTATATGCAGGAGCTATTTCCTGGAACCGCTTCGCTGCCAGATCAATCCAATAAGACCTGACAACACACGCAATCCGTCACTACCTGCAGGCCCACGAATATTAACGTGGTTCCCATCGACTACGCCTTTCGGCCTCGCCTTAGGGGCCGGCTAACCCTGCTCAGATTAACTTTAAGCAGGAACCCTTGGACTTTCGGCGAGGGAGTCTCTCACTCCCTTTATCGTTACTCATGTCAGCATTCTCACTTCCGATACCTCCAGGATGTCTCACGACTGTCCCTTCACAGGCTTACGGAACGCTCCGCTACCACGCACATACGTGCATCCACAGCTTCGGTGTATGGCTTTAGCCCCGGTACATTTTCGGCGCAAAGACCCTTATTTAGACCAGTGAGCTGTTACGCTTTCTTTAAATGATGGCTGCTTCTAAGCCAACATCCTGGTTGTTTTGGGATCCTCACATCCTTTCCCACTTAGCCATAACTTAGGGACCTTAGATGGTGGTCAGGGTTGTTGCCCTCTTCACGACGGACGTTAGCACCCGCCGTGTGTCTGCCCAGTAGTACTCCCCGGTATTCGGAGTTTGATTAGGATCAGTAAGACGGTGAGTCCCCATAGCCCATTCAGTGCTCTACCCCCGGGGGTATTCGCTGGACGCTCTACCTAAATAGATTTCGCGGAGAACCAGCTATCTCCAAGTTTGATTGGCCTTTCACCCCTAGCCACAAGTCATCCCGATCTATTGCAACAGATATGGGTTCGGTCCTCCAGTACGTGTTACCGTACCTTCAACCTGCTCATGGCTAGATCACTTGGTTTCGGGTCTAATGCAACGAACTCAACGCCCTATTCAGACTCGCTTTCGCTACGCCTACACCTACCGGCTTAAGCTTGCTCGTTACACTAAGTCGCTGACCCATTATACAAAAGGTACGCTGTCACCCAGAACGAATCTTGGGCTCCAACTGTTTGTAGGCATTCGGTTTCAGGTACTATTTCACTCCCCTCGTCGGGGTGCTTTTCACCTTTCCCTCACGGTACTGGTTCGCTATCGGTCATGCACGAGTACTTAGGCTTGGATAGTGGTCTACCCATGTTCAGACAGGATTTCACGTGTCCCGCCCTACTCAAGGACTTATGTTCATGTTGCGTGTACGGGGCTATCACCCACTCTAGCCAACCTTTCCAGATTGTTCCACTTTAATCACATAAGCCACTGGCCTGGTCCGCGTTCGCTCGCCACTACTAGCGGAGTCTCGTTTGATGTCCTTTCCTCTGGGTACTTAGATGTTTCAGTTCCCCAGGTTCGCTTCTAACCCCTATGTATTCAGAGTTAGATACCTTATTACGATAACTAGAAAGTTGAACTGTTCTTGCTTGCGCTCCAACAATTCAAATTTTCTAGCTATCTAA